>NZ_JALSLB010000052.1 GCF_026988555.1 Thermococcus sp.
CATTTATTTGTATTTAGAAAACCAGGAAAAGGAGAAAAAACTGAAAAATTCAGAGAAAGCCAGATGATTTAACTCCTCCAAAGCTCAAAAAGAGAAATACCGTATTTCTTAGGCGCTGGCCTATTTCGAACGGCAGTCGTTATTATTTTGTCTATATCACCGTATTCGCTCTGTGCGATCCATCGTATGAACCGCATAAGAAACTCCCGGGGAGGATCAAGTTTGCTTTCTTTACATCCCCTTTTGCCATAATTCCAATCCTGCTCGGCCATTAATAATGAGCCATAGAAAACGGTTACATCAGGAGGATCGAGTTCCATTGAGAAATTTATACCCCGAACATCGTCTAGGACCCCATTTATGCCTTCCCCATGATTAATCCTTTCAAATGCCAAAAACACAGCCCTTGCATGCTTTTCATCACTTATCCGCTTAAGATACAGGTCAAAGAACAACCGGACATGCGTTGGGGCAAATTCTTTTCTTCCCTCCGGTTGAAGAACGACTCTAAAGTCCCCCAGGCATATTTTGTCCGTTCTAACAATGTAGACCTTGGTTCCGTTGGAGCCAGAATATAACAGTATCCTTCCCCCTTCTTTGATAACTCTGCGGGTCTTTTTAGTCTCCTTTATTTCCGCAGGTCTTAGCTTTTGAACTATCTCAAAAACATCGTCCACTCTCACGAACTTCACCAAATATCAAAAAGAGGGCAGGACTTTTTAAATAGATCGCTCTGCAACGGTTAAATACTCAACAAGCGATTTAGACGCCATCAAAGCCTTCGATCTACCGTTGTTGACAAGAAGCTTTGCTCTTTCCCGCCCTACTCGTAATTCCTTGGGAACATTTGTAACAAGCATCTCCGGAACTTCACCCCTGCGATCGGCTTTTGAGTTTATTGGCCTCTTCGCGTAGATCTTGAATATCTCAAATCCCTCTATCCCCTCATACAGCTCACGAACCGGCTTTACATAGGAGTTGCTCAGGATAAAGTAAACCCCTTTCTCATGCAGCTCAAGGCAAACATCCCTGAGGCGCTTCTGGTCTTCTTTGCTGAAGTCTTCTTTCGAATAGCTAGTAAAACTGGCAGTTTCTGAAACCGGATGATATGGGGGATCAAAATAAACCAAGTCTCCAGGCTTCGCAACTCTCAAGATGTAAATGAAATCTTCGTTGTAAATATTGAGCTTTTTCAAAACTTCACTAGCCCTCCTAAGTCGCTCTTCATCCACTATCTTGGGGTTTTTGTATCTACCAAACGGGACATTGAACTCGCCTTTCCTATTCTCACGGTATAAACCATTGAAAGCAGTTTTATTTAAGTACAAAAGCAGGCTTGCGAGTCTGATATTTGGAATCTCAAATCCACTCCTGACTATCTCATTGAACTCAGAACGGGCCATGTAGAAATATTCTTTCTCATTTTTGTGTCTCTTCGCATCTTCAATTAGTTCGTCAACGTGATCTCTAACGACAACGTAGAAGTTGATGAGTTTGGGGTTTATGTCGTTTATAGTTCCCCTTTTGGGATCCATCAAGAAAGTAACCGCACCACCACCAAAAAATGGCTCGTGGAACGTTCTATTTCTAAAGTCCTCCGGCATTAAAGCAACGATTTCATGGAGTATCTGTCTCTTTCCACCGGCCCACTTAAGGATAGGTTCTGCCATCGATTACATCCTCCCAGCCGTTGTTTAGGCCACGCCCTAATAAGGCATTCGATAAAATCACGTGCAACATAAATATAAAATTTTTGGTGCAACACAATATTCACAATTTGTAATCAAGACCCAATATCTTCCTAACGTAGTTAGATACGTCCAACCCCTCCTCCTGCGCCCGCTTAGAGATCATCTCATACTCATCCTCAGTAACGCGGATTGACAACCACTTATTCCGCTTGTTTTTGACAGCTACCGTTCTAGCTTCAGTTTCCCATATTTCCTTTAGGGCCCTAGCTTTTTTCTTAAGTAGTTTGGTGCTATTTAACCCTGAAAATTCCCTAGCAAGAATTTTCTTGAAATCAGAACATACTTGAGGATCTCCTCTAGAATATTTAGCAAACTCATTCACGGCCAGTTCAACGGCAATAGTTTCATTTGGAACATTTTCAGATTTCAGGATCACTTCAAAGGCCCTAGTTCCAGCAACGGGAATTTTTAGCTTACGGGTAGCCGGAGTCTTTAACGCTATGAGTTGTTCTATGATCTTTTCGAACATGAGTTCCACCAATATAACGTGCAACATAAAGGGAATTTAAAGGTTAACCCGCTGAAAGTCAGATTACTTTTCGATTTTTATACGAAACCTAAACACGACAGGAATATTGGAGAAGAAGTATTCAATTTAAATCGAGGATATTCATACTGAAACTTCTGCAAAGGAGATTATCACAAAGGTTCTAAACCATAAGCCCGACTTCAAGCCCCTCATCCCAAAGCTGAAGTTCATCACCAACAAGAAGCGCTGGAGCGGGCACCTGATGGGCAAGGCGATGAGAGAACTGCCAGAGGGGGACTACAAGCTTATTGAAAGCCTGCTTTGATTCCCAACTTTTTCCGCTGCTCCTTGATAACAAGTATCTTGGAGAACCGGAGTAATTGTCTTTTATCCAGAAGATCAATCAAAATCTTAGCATCCTCCATGCATTGTTCAAATATATCCCTTAGCTGTTTATTTTCCATCTCCAGCTCCATGACCCTATAGCGTAACCTCCAGTTCTCTCTTTCGAGTTGCTTTATCTTGTGGGGATCCGATGCCTCAATGAGCCTTTCAAGCCCACCCTCCACCGCACCCAAGAACGCGTCTGGATCACTGGAAAAGTGGAGGAGTTGCCTGACATCAACGTATCCCCTCTGGATCAGCAGGAGGAGAGTTTTCTCCCCAAGTTTGGAGTATATATCCCTCCTAACGAGCATGTCCTTCACTTCTGAACTCAAAAGTCCCGAAATTACCCTATCAACCTCCCTAAAAGTTGTTGTTTTGAAACTGTACCGGAGTTCAGTTCTGCCCGCAGTGGTCTTTTGAGGTCTCTTCGGTGTGCTGCGGAATTTAGGGGAAGCCGGAGTTTCCACACTTTCTGTCCCCATACCGGAAGGATCCTGAGACATTCCAAATTTACTGGATTCCCACTCTCCCCGGTATTCCTCAAACGCCGCTATCAATCTCTCCCACGCTTTTTTAACCACATTCTTGTGGCGTCCAGATTTTCTGGAGGCCTCCCTGAACGATTTGGACGTGTAAAGGGGCTCAACGGTCTCCCACTGGGCAGGTGTTAGCACCTCCAGGTGGCTATCGGCAAGCCATTCCACGAACTCCACAGGGGGTAGCATTTCTCTCCAGGACACGGAAGTAATTTTTGGACGGGAATGGACACTGTCCCCCTCGTTCTCTACAGATGGTTCTCCGCCGGGATTTTTATTGGGCGCAATCCCCTCCACCATGTTTATTACCGGTGAAATGTTTAACATTATCATTTAAATCATTTACGCTAAGTTCACATCATGACAGTTATCCGGCGGACGGGGGGCATCTGGGCACTACAAACCACGTGCACACAGGAAGATAGACAGGTAGAAAAGGTCATGCACTTTCCCATATTCATGGCCAATCTGGGGTTAAAATTACTGGTTCTCGCGTGAACTATTCACGCGAGAAATTGGAAAAAGCTGAATGCCCAGGATGCCCACGTGCCCATTGTGCCCATGGACATGTTAAAATAATTCCGAAATGCGGCACTAAATTCAAAATCCACGGGGAGGGCAGTTACGATAATGAACCCCGAATCCGGAACTATTATGCGCATCGATGTTTTTATTTGTTTCAATATCCGGAAGAATATCCATTAATTAAAATAACTTCAACTAGGGAAACCTCCCAGGACAGATTCCAAGCAGTAATTTGAACCTAATGAAACTTCCACTTGGCGAAAGTTCCAAGGATACAGGTGTACCCCACTCAGAGGGGTTAGGGTAGTGAAAGCTCTGGAAAAAGCTTCACTAAAGTTCGTAGCCCTTCACCTGGGGAGTTAAAGTGATGGGGTTTCGAGCTTTAGACGTTCCCCCAAAAAGAGAACACTCCAAAACTACATTTTGGAGATGAGTTTTACACTCTTTTGACGCCCGTAGGGTGTCTTTTTAAAGTTAAACCCGTTTACAAGGAGTCTCAAAAAGAGTTCTCTCCTGAAACGATTGACTTCAAGTTGAAACCCCTAAGAACTTGCACTTCAAAAAGGAGCCACGAACCTTGATAAAAATTTCGCCTGGCGAAAGTTTGTTAGAATTATGGGGCCAGGGCCGGGATTTGAACCCGGGCTAGGGGATCCACAGTCCCCTGTGCTAACCAGGCTACACCACCCTGGCCATTTCCAGCTAAACCTTTTGGGTTAGATTTATAAAGTTTTCGACGGAAGGGGCTGAAAGAGGGAGCTGAGACCTTTTACTTAATCCAACCCCCACGTAACGGCGCTTTCGCTGGAATTAAGAATCGTCCGGAGGTTTCGACATGAAAGCCAAACGCGAAGCCCTTGTGAGCCTTTTCACAGCTATGAGGGAAGGAAAGGTTGACGCGGATATAATCAACCTCCTCCTGCTCATAAACTCCATCAATGGCATCTACACGACCTCCTCCTGCTCCGGCAGGATCGGCATAATGGAGGAACCGGACCTCGGGGCCAAGCCCCTCGCGAGGTGGCTGATCAAGGTCCACAGGCAGATGGAGTTCGAGGAGGCAAGGGAGGCCCTGAGAAGCGCCGAGAAGGGTCTCATATTCCTCAAGAGCCAGCCGCCGATATTCCACATCGTCGCCGAGGACATCGAGAAGGCAAAAAAGCTCCACGAGCTCGGCCTAGCGAGCGGCTTTAAGTACACCACCTTTAAGGTTATCTCCAAGCGTTACCTCGTTGAGATAAACGCCACCGAGTACCTAACCGCTCCCCTCGGGAGAGACGGGAGAGTTCTAATCGACGATGAGTATCTCCGCTTCGCCGTACAGCTGGGCAACGACATGCTGAGGAGAAGCAAGGGAAGACTGCCGCGCTTGGAGAGAAACTTCAGAAAGCTGAGGGAGGAACTCGGCGAAGACGAGCTGTTCTACGAGCTGGCGAGGCGGTATAGGATAGAAGAAAACTGGAAGTTACCTTAAATCACCGGCTCTCGTTCCACTCCGGGTTTCCGTAGCGCCCCTCCACCAGCTCTTCGGCCAGTTCAAGCTCGTAATCCGTTAGTTCCTCTTCCTCCGGCTCGAACGCGGTAAAGAACTTGTCCTTCAACAGTTCGTAGACCTCCCAGCGGCTCATCTTTATCCCCTCGCGCTCCAGCGTTGTTACCCTCTCCCAGATGCTTGAAACACCCTTGTCGGCCAGCTTCAGCTTGGAGGCCCGCAGAACCCTTCCGAGCACCTCAACGCGCGTGGAGTACATAAAGGTGCCGTGCTGGAGGATTATCCCCTTCCGCCTCGTCTGGGCGGAACCGCTGATTTTTTTCCCGTTGGCCACGATGTCGTTCAGGCCGGAGAAACCGGCATCAAGGCCGAGCTCCTTGAGTGCATCCACAAGCGGGCCGGCCAGATAGCGGTAGCTCGTCTCGATGTTCCTGAGCATCGGATGGTAGTCCTCACCGGCAATCACCGAGTAGGTCACCTCACCGTATTCGTCGTGGAAAACCGAGCCGCCGCCAGTAATCCTTCTCACAACCGGAATACCTAACCTTTTGGCTTCGTCGAGGTCAACGTCGTGGACGACACTCTGGAATCGGCCTATCGTTACAGAACTCGGCGAGAAGGCGTAGAGCCTCACCGTGTCTGGAACTTTCCCCCCGATTCTGGCGCGCATTATGGCCTCGTCTATTGCCATCTGAACCTCGGGCCTTGCAACTATGAGCGGGATGAACCTCATGAGATCACCGGACAGTAGAGGGGTGAACGTCCTTTTAAGCCCACTGGTCGCTCAGCCCCCCAGACCGAAGGCCTCGCGGATGTCAAGGGGTATGAGACCTATCTTTGGAAAGACCACCAGGGCCTTGTCCTCAACGGCATACGCTGGAACGCATGGAACGGCGCCGTAGGGGGTCGGGTACGGTGGATCAGGAACCGGGTTGTTGTCACCCCAAGTCAGAAAACACTTCTCTATCTTGCCGCCGAGGTTCACCTCACCTATCTCCCTGACGCGGTGGATTATAGGGTATGGGTAGCCGGGACGCTTGTAGACTATGACGTCACCAACATGTACGTCGTTTATGTTGCTCCCGTCTATACCCCTGAGCAGTACCACATCACCTCGGTAGAAAACTGGCTCCATTGAACCGCTGACCACTATAACAAGCGGGGAGCCTGTATGAAAGGCAAATTTCAGACCAAACTGAAGTGCGAAGACCACAACAACCGTAATAAGCACCCAGGTCACGTCTTTTTTCCAGCCATCGTCCATTTCAATGCCTCCATGAAAGTTATTATCCTCACGGGGATGGCACCTATCGCGGTGCAGGTCTCAAGGCTGACCCCCCTCCCTGTCACATCAAGATGGTGGTGAGCAATCTTAAAGATTTCCTTTGGAAGGCCGTGCCTTCCGAGGCCAACGAGGAACAGAAAACTCTCCCCTGCCAGAGCCCTGCGGGAGACCTCCAGGGGGGTAATAGCTCTGTCCTTCCTGGGTTTCCTGGTGGTTGCGATTACCCTCCCGAACTGGGAGGGAAAACCCCTACCTGGAAAATCCAGGAGGTGGAACCTGTTCCCCTCCGCGAGCTCAAGAAGGTATCTCCCACTCCCCCCTATGGTAGTGTGGCCGCTTATCTCCCCGGCCACGTCCACGGGCCGCCCCTTCAGGGGAAAACCCACCAGGGCCAGATGAAAACCGTAGGCGTAGGCCACAGGGGCGGCACGGGCCACAGCACGGAGGTGTGCCTCATGAAGCTTTCTCCGGTCGTATGAATTGTAAAGCGCAAGAGTCAGCATACCAACCATTCGCTTTGAGGAGCGAACCTTTATAAGTATTTAGAACAAATTAAAGGGTGATATGACAACGCTGGAGGATATACGGCTTCTGGTGGAGAGGGGCTTCTACGAGGAAGCCCTTGAAAAGATCACCGAGCTTCTACATCCGGTTGATCAGGTGAAGGCTCTGGGTTACCTAGCCTTTGTTCTAGCCAGGGAGGGGGGGTACGACTGGGTCTCCGATGTGATCTCCGACAGCATCTACATCGCGGACAAGATAAAAGGGGCGGCCGAGAAGGCCGTAGCCTACGCCATAATCGGCTCAACCCTCTCGATCCTCGACTACGAGGAGGACTCCGTTGAGATGTTCTCAAAGGCCCTTGACCAGGCGGAGAGGATAAAAGACCCCATCACCAAGGGGAGGGTCCTCTCACGTCTGGCGTACCGACTGGCCATATCGGGTCACTCCGAAACCGCCATTGACCTGTTCAACACTGCCTTCGACACGATAATCGGGGCCGAGATAAAGTACACAGAGAAGGTCGACGGCCTCATAAGAACGGGCGAGCTCATGGAAAAGGCAGGGGACGCCCTCACGGCCAAGGATGCGATGAGGTTCTACGGCATGGCATTTGATATCTTCGACAAGCTCCACGTCAACCAGAGGGCGGCCATCGTGGAGAAGAAGATAGAACTCTGCAGGACGGTGATGGACGTAGGGCTCCCGGAGATACGCGCGGCCCTTCTGGAGGGGAGGAACCGCTACGCTCTGGCCCTTATAGAGAGAAAGTACCACGGGGTGATGCGGTTCCTCGGGGAGCTGGAAGTGGCGATGTGGATGAAGAGGGTCAACAACAGGGAGTACCTGGACGTGATCGAGAGGGCCTTCCAAGAGTCAAAGGACATCCGTCTGACGGAGAGCAACGTCCAGCGCATAGCCACCATCCTAACCGACCTGGGGAGCCTAAGACGGGCCCTAGAATTTGCCAGCATGATATCCGACGTGCGACAGAAGAGCGAGGCCCTGAAGGCCATAGCCCTGGAACTGGGTAAGAGACGTGAGTTTGAGGAAGCCTTCAAGCTCACAGAGGGCATCCCCGATGAAGAGGTAAGGGGGGAGGTCATCACAGAACTCACCGCTATGCGCGGAGCGGGTGAAACCATATGATATTCGACGCCCATTCTGACGTACCAACCTTTGTGTACTACGAAAGAGAAAACGGGCAAACTGCCGTGCTCGAAAGAAACTACCCCCGCTTCTTCGGGGGCATCGTGACGGCGAGGGTCGCCTCCATATGGACCCCCGTGGACAGGAGAAACCTCGCCCTCAGGTACGGAATCGAGGCGTTCAGCAGACTGCTCAGGGACGTGGACGAAAGCGAACACTTTGAGCTCGTGACCAGCACGGAAGAAATGCGGAGGGTCATCGAAGATTGGAAAGTCGCCCTGTGGGCCGGTATGGAGGGAGGGGAGCCACTTGAATCGAGCCTGGATGTTCTTGAAGTATTCCACCGTCTAGGCCTCAGGGTTCTAACCCTGACGTGGAGTCTAAGGAACTCACTAGGGGACGGCGTATTCGAGAGGACAAACGGGGGGCTGACGAATTTCGGGGTGGAGGTCATTGGCAAAGCCGAGGAACTCGGGATCCTACTCGACCTGAGCCACATAAACGAGGCCGGCTTCTGGGATGCCCTGGACGTGACATCCTTCCCGGTCATAGCCTCGCACTCCAACGCACGGGCGCTCTGCGACCACCCACGGAACCTAACGGATGAACAGATAACGGCCATAGCCGAGAGGGACGGGGTGATAGGGGCCGTGGCGATCCCAAGCTTCGTGGACGGGGAAGAGCCCACGCTGGAGAGGTACGTTGACCACATCGTTCACATGGTCGACACGGCCGGCCACCGGCACGTTGGCCTAGGATTCGATTTCGTTTACTACCTCAAAGGATGGAGCGGAAAAAGCGTAAAAGGCCTCGAAGACGAATCGAAGATCCCCAGCCTGGTGGAGAAGCTTCACGAGAACTTCAGCGAGACAGAGGTCAGCGGTATCACCTTCAAGAACTTTGAGAGGGTCTTTGAAAGGGTTGTGGGCTGAACCGGCGATGAGTTTAATTACGGATAACAGCCTTCGGTGGTGATAACGTGTCCGTTGAGGACCTCCTCAGGAGCGTCCCCGAGGGTAAGATACTGGTCGAGTACGAACCCATGAAACACCCGGAACGAATCTTCCACACCATGATAAAGTTCTACCTGAACTCCGGAGACGTCCCCCTCGTGGTGGACGTGATAGATAGCCTGCACGTGTTCGTACAGCACCTAGCGTTTCAGGGGGTGAATCTGCCCCTCGACAAGATACTTGTGATCAAATGCGGCGGCAGGGTGAATCTGGGCAACGTAATAGGGAGGATAAGCGTAACCGACAACTTCGAGTACTACCTAGCACAACACGCGAGGATCGCGAGGAAATTCATGAAGACCGTCGAGAAGGGGAGACAGGTGACGTTCTTCCTCGGCACCGGGAAATTCATCATGACCTTCCAAGACGACCCGTACAAGCTGGAGAACTACTTCGAGACCATCTTCAGAGGATACGACACAAAGGGCGACAAGGTCAGCATCTTCTTCGTAAACAGGGGCGTGGTAAACGAACACGCCCTAAAAAGCCTCGAACAGGACTCGAACTACGTCATCCAGGTAGATAGGGAAACCAGACTCCTAAAAGCCCCAGGGAGGGTGGGAAATGAGGCTCTCTGAATACCTGAGGAACGTGGTGCCCGGGGACATGATCCTGGTGGAGCACCCCTCAATCTCACTCGTCCCAAGGGTGTTTCACGTGATAATCGGGGCCATCAACCGGGACAGCATAATACTGCTGGACATACTGGACGGAATCCTCTCCATAAAAAAGGAGCTTGAACTGGAGGGCGTTGACGTCTCGTACCTGGAGAGGATCCCCAGGCTCACGGGGAGCGGGAGATCGAAGTGGGGCAATGTGATAGCCTCTATAGACGTTCACTCGGATCCGGGCATATTCCTGAGCAAATTTGAGCGCTTCTCACGGGACTACTACTCCAAGCACCGGGGGCTGTTCTGTAGATGATAACAAACGAAACGTTTAAATACTTTTGTTACTCAATTCTTCTTGGTGAGAGGTGAGTGCGACTTTATCGGACTGGTGAAGTCGCCAAGAAACTTGGAGTT
>NZ_JALSLB010000053.1 GCF_026988555.1 Thermococcus sp.
CCTGACTGCTACTTATCCCTGCTTCCACTGTATCCAGTGCGTCCTGTGGAGTGTGTGTTTGATATCCAACTTGTTTAAAAATAAATTGCCATATATCCCAAATAATATTAAAAATATGGAAAAAAAGAGGATGAATTTAATGCTTCATGTCAAATAAACATGGCTGAGTATGATTTCCAGTGGAGTGGTGGTGAGCATGGATGATACTTACCTGGGTTCGGTGTTTGAGAAGTACCTGCACGCAAAGAAGATCTTCAAAAATAAAGAGGTTCTCAGGCACAGCTACACGCCCAAGGAGCTCCCTCACCGGCGTGAACAGATAGAGGACCTCGCCCACATACTGGTTCCAGTTCTCCGTGGGGAAACCCCGTCCAATATCTTCGTTTATGGGAAAACGGGAACCGGTAAAACCGTCACCATAAAGTTCGTCACCGAGGAGCTGAGGCGTATCTCGAACAAGTACGAGGTTCCTGTTGATGTCATCCACATCAATTGTGAAATCGTGGATACTCAGTACAGGGTTCTGGCCAACATCGTTAATCATTTTCGACCCGAAAGCGGAGTCGAGGTTCCGCTTGTTGGGTGGCCGACGGATGAAGTTTACGCCAAGTTAAAAACCGTTATAGATGCGAGGGAGCGATTCGTGATAATCGTCTTGGACGAGATAGATAAGCTCATCAAGAAGAGCGGGGATGACATCCTCTACTCCCTGACCAGGATAAACACGGAACTCGTAAGGGCCAAGGTCAGTATAATCGGAATCTCCAACGACCTGAAGTTCAAGGACTACCTGGATCCAAGGGTTCTCTCCAGCCTGAGCGAGGAGGAGATAGTTTTCCCCCCTTACGATGCCAATCAGCTTAGGGACATTCTGATGCAGCGCGCTCGCGATGCCTTTAACGATGGTGTGCTCGATGGTGGGGTCGTTCCCCTTTGCGCCGCCCTGGCCGCCCGTGAACACGGCGATGCCAGAAGGGCCCTCGATCTTCTGCGGGTCGCGGGTGAGCTGGCCGAGCGGGAGGGGGCCTCTAAGGTTACCGAGAGGCACGTGTGGAAGGCCCAAGAGAAGATCGAGCAGGACACCATGGAAGAGGTTATCAAGACCCTTCCTCTCCACTCGAAGGTCCTACTCTATGCGATAGTCCTCCTCGATGAGAACGGTGAACTGCCCGCCAACACAGGGGATGTTTACTCCGTGTATAAAAACCTCTGCGATCACATCGATCTGGAGCCGTTAACCCAACGCAGGGTCAGTGACCTGATAAACGAACTGGATATGCTGGGTATAATCAACGCGAAGGTCGTTAGTAAGGGACGCTACGGCAGGACAAAGGAGATTCGGCTGAATATAACCCCCTACAAGGTCAAGAATATATACCGATACGATCCCCAGCTCCAGAGCATGTTGACCCTAACCCTTTCACGCCAGAGGAGGTTGCTCTAATGGGATTGGTTGAAGACCTCATGTCGAATAGGTACCTGATAACCCCCGCCGCGTACTACCTCCTCGAGGGGCACTACCGCAAGGACTTTACCCTTGCGGAGCTCGTTAAGTTCGCCAAGACCCGCGGGAAATTCGTGGTTGATGCCGTTGTGGCCCGTGAGTTTCTTGAGGAGAGGGATGTTCTTCCCAGGAGCACTCCACTGGAAAAATTCGTTTCCAGTATCCATGAGGGGGTCAATGAAAATCGGCCCCTTTCACCTGATTTTGGAGGGTATGCAGTGGAACAGTCACTTTCTGCCGTTAATCCTGAGGAAACTCCTGAAATAGACAATATCAGTGATATAGGGGCTGCTCCCTCTGGGGGTTCCGAGACATATATTTCCACTGGAACCCCCGCCAAATTGGAGGAAGAATCTCTCCCTATTGATAAATCAGGGGCGAAACCTAACGGGTTTGACGAGGGGGAGAGTCATGTTTCCACTGGAGCTCTTGAATCGGAGTCGGTTGAAGATGCCTCAAAACCGGTCTCTGAACCCCTTCACCCCCCATCTGCGCCTGAAACCACATCCTCCCCTCCAGTGGAAGAAAGGCTCTCCGAGAACGGGTACTCCAACGGAGCTCCGAACGGAAACGGCGGCATAAATGGGAATGGGTATGAATCCAGTGACGACGAGGAGTTCAAGCCAAAGGTGATCTACGGTGATTACGGTGTCCCCATCATGTATGAAGCGGAGGTGCCTGGTAACGGGAAGAAGGCGTACACCGTCTACGAGGAATTCTCCCTGAGCCCCAAAGAGGGTTTCCACTACCGCGCACCGGAGATCCCGGACGACTGGCAGGTTGTGTTCGACGTTAAGAACTTCAGGCTCTCACCTCCGAAGGCCAAAAACGCCAACGGAAAGGATGGGGAGATAATAGTGAAAGCCTACTCAGACCTGTTCAAGAGCCGGCTTAAGAAGATGAAGCGCATCCTTCGCGAGAACCCTGAAGTAGGGGGCGTCATCGATATCGGAAAGCTCTCCTACCTCCACACTGACGAGGACGTGACCATAATCGGGCTCGTTAATTCAAAGCGCGAGACTCCCAAGGGTTACATGTTTGAGGTGGAGGACAGTACGGGTATAATAAAGGTCTTCATCAACAGGAGAAACGAGGACTCCAAGAAGTTCTTTCAGGTAATGCCTGATGCCGTGGTGGCGTTCAGAGGGCGACCGTCTGGAAGAAACATCTTCTTTGCCAACAGGATGTACATCCCGGACGTCCCCAAATTCCGGAAGAGTAAACCTCCACTTGGGGAGAAGGTCTACGCAGTCCTCCTGAGCGACCTGCACGTTGGTTCAAATAAGTTCTGTGAAACAGCCTTCATGCGTTTTCTTGAGTGGCTCAACGGTGAGGTTAACAATCGCGCTGAGGAGGAGCTCGTGAGCAGGATCAAATACCTCGTGCTGGCTGGGGACGTCGTTGACGGTGTGGGCATATATCCGGGTCAGTACGATGAGCTCGCCATCCCTGACATCTTCGACCAGTACGAAGCCCTCGCAAACCTGCTGAGAAACGTTCCGGGGCATATACACACGTTCATCGGCCCCGGCAACCACGATGCCGCTAGAACAGCACTCCCTCAGCCCGGCTTCTATGAGGAGTACGCCCGTCCGATATTCAAACTCAAGAACACTACCATAATCAGCAACCCGGCCGTTATAAGACTCCACGGGCGGGACTTTTTGGTATACCATGGGAGGGGCATCGAGGACGTGGTCAACGTGATCCCCAACAGGAGTCATCACCGCCCGGCCGAGGCCACCGTGGACCTCCTCAAGCTCCGTCACCTCGCTCCGACGTTTGGAGAAAAGGTTCCCATAGCCCCGGACCCAGAGGATCTCCTTGTGATAGAAAACGTCCCGGATCTCTTTCAGACGGGTCACGTCCATGTTATGGAGTACCAGACGTATAACGGGGTTTTCGTGATAAACGCGGGTACGTGGCAGGCCCAGACGGAATTTCAGAAGATGGTTAACATCGTCCCCACCCCGGCGAGGGTTCCAATAATCGACGTCGAGACCGCAAAACTTCGGGCGGTTGTGCACTTTGACCAGTTCTGTGAGGGGGTTTGAACCATGGAGATCTATTCCGATGAGATGAAGGCTTACTTCGAATCGCTTCAGCGGGAGATCGACAGGGCCTATGAGATAACGAGGGCGGCCCGTGCTCAGGGTAAGGATCCGAACCTTGAAGTTGAGGTTCCTCAGGCCACTGACATGGCCGGTCGTGTTGAGAGTCTCGTCGGTCCAAAGGGAGTTGCCGAGAGGATACGGGTTCTCGTTAAGGAGTACGGTAAGGAGCTGGCTGCCCTTAAAGTGGTTGATGAGATCATCGACGGCAGGTTTGGAAAGATTGGCGATAAAGAGAAGACCGCGGAGCAGGCTGTGCGAACTGCGCTGGCCATTCTCACCGAGGGTATAGTTTCGGCCCCGCTGGAGGGTATCGCTGACGTCAAAATCAAACGCAACACCTGGGCCGACAACAGCGAGTACCTCGCGCTCTACTACGCGGGCCCCATAAGGAGCTCCGGTGGAACGGCACAGGCTCTGAGTGTTCTCGTGGGAGACTATGTCAGAAAGAAGCTCGGCCTCGACCGCTTCAAGCCCAGCGAGAAGCATATAGAGAGGATGGTCGAGGAGGTTGACCTCTACCACCGGGCGGTTACGCGACTTCAATATCACCCCGAGGCCGATGAGGTGCGCCTCGCCATGAGGAACATCCCCATTGAGATAACCGGTGAAGAAACCGACAAGGTTGAGGTTTCCCACCGCGACGTTGACGGTGTTGAGACCAATCACATCCGCGGCGGTGCGATACTCGTTATGGCCGAGGGTGTCCTCCAGAAGGCGAAGAAACTGGTTAAATACATCGATAAAATGGGTATGGAAGGCTGGGACTGGATAAAAGAGTTCGTTGAGGCAAAGGAGAAGGGCAAGACGGCTGAGGGCCCCAACCCCCCTGAGTCCAGGGCCGAGGATTCCGGTGAAACGGAAGAAGTTATAGAGAAGGTTGAGAGGGGCTTCTACTATGAACTCTATGAGAAGTTTAGAGCCAACATCGCTCCAAACAAAAAATACACGAAGGAGATCATCGGCGGCAGGCCTCTCTTCGCCGAGCCATCGACGAACGGCGGCTTCAGGCTGAGGTACGGCCGTTCCCGTGTAAGTGGCTTCGCCACTTGGAGCGTCAATCCCGCGACGATGCTGATCCTCGACGAGTTCCTTGCTGTCGGAACCCAGATGAAGACCGAGAGGCCCGGCAAGGGCTGTATAGTTACCCCCGTGACGACGATTGAAGGTCCCGTGGTCAAGCTCAGGGACGGGAGCGTCGTCCGGGTTGACGACTACGAGACCGCCCTGCAGGTTCGTAACGAGCTTGAGGAGATCCTCTACGTGGGTGATGCACTCGTCAACTTCGGCGATTTTGTTGAGAACAACCAGACGCTCCTTCCCGCCAACTACACCGAGGAGTGGTGGATCCAGGAGATGATCGCTGCGGTGGAGGAGACCTATGAGGTTCATCTGCGGCCCTTTTTGGAGAATCCTCGTGAAGCCGTTGAGGAGGCCGCGGAGTACCTTGAGGTGGACCCGGATTTCCTTGACGGGCTCTTGAAGGATCCGCTGAGGGTTAAACCTACGGTGGAGGAAGCCGTGCATCTCTCAAAAGTTCTCGACATCCCCTTCCACCCCTATTACACCCTTTACTGGAACACCCTAACGCCAGAGGAAGCTGAGGTGCTCGTACAGTCCCTTGTGGGGGCCCAGATTGAGTGGGATGAGTTCAAGAAGAACCGGTTCGCCAGGAGGGTGATTTTGGAGAACGATGCCAAGGTCAAGCGTTACCTTGAGCTCCTTGGCCTTCCCCACAGGCTCGACCGCATCGACCGTGAGGAGCTCATAGTTGTGGAGTACCCCTGGAGCACCGCCCTCCTCACACCCTTCGGCAACCTCGAATGGGAGTTCAAGGCAAAGCCCTTTCACACGGTCATCGACATTATAAACCAGAACAATTGTGTAAAGCTCCGGGACAGGGGGATAAGCTGGATCGGGGCCAGGATGGGTAGACCAGAGAAGGCGAAGGAGCGCAAGATGAAGCCTCCGGTTCACGTGCTCTTTCCGATTGGACTGGCTGGCGGGAGCACCCGTGACATCAAGAAGGCCGCGGAGGCGGGAAGGCAGACTTCTGTTGAGATGGCGTGGTTCCGCTGCCCCAAATGTGGCTCTGAAGGACCTACCCCCCTGTGCCAGCACTGTGGTACCCGGAGGGAACTCCTCTACCACTGTCCCAAGTGCAACGTTGACTACCCGGAGGATCAGGCGAGGGATCTTGGGTTCAGATGTCCCAAATGCGGGACGGAGCTTAAATCATTCTCGCGAAGGCGGATCAACCCTTCGGAGATAATGAGGGAGGCTATGGAGCGTGTTCACGTCAACACTCTTGACAAGCTCAAGGGCGTCATGGGAATGACCTCCGGCTACAAGATGGCAGAGCCGCTTGAGAAGGGCCTCCTGAGGGCCAAAAACGACGTCTACGTCTTTAAAGACGGCACCATCCGTTTCGACGCCACCGACGCCCCGATAACCCACTTCAAGCCGAGGGAGATAGGTACGAGTGTTGAAAAGCTCCGCAAACTGGGATACACCCACGACTTCGAGGGTAAACCGCTCGAAAGGGACGATCAGATACTTGAACTCCGTGTTCAGGACGTTATACTACCCTACGAGGCCGGAAGGTATCTCCTGAAGGTTGCCCACTTCATAGACGACCTTCTCGAGAAGTTCTACGGTCTTCCGCGCTTCTACAACGCCGAGAAGATGGAGGATCTCGTTGGACATCTCATGATAGGCCTTGCCCCCCACACTTCAGCGGGGATCATAGGCAGGGTAATCGGTTTCTCCGATGTTCTCGTAGGTTATGCGCACCCGTATTACCACGCAGCAAAGAGGAGGAACTGCTTCCCAGGAGACACGAGGATTATCGTCCAGATTGACGGCAAACCCGCCAGGATAACCCTTAGCGAGCTCTATGAAATGTTTGAGGGGGAGAGCTATGAAAACATGGTTTACGTCAGGAAGAAGCCAAGGAAGAACGTTGAGGTCTACTCCTTCGACCCCGAGAGCGGTAAGGTCGTCCTCACGGACATCGAGGACGTGATAAAGGCCCCCAGCACGGACCACCTGATTCGCTTCGAGCTTGAACTCGGGAGGAGCTTTGAAACGACAGTGGATCATCCTGTGCTTGTCTACGAGAATGGAAAGTTCGTGGAAAAGCGGGCCTTCGAGGTGAAGGAGGGTGAGTTGATTGGTGTTTATGAAGATGGTTCTCTTAATCTGCTTAAAGTTGGACACATTAAGTATATCAAACCAACAGATGAATTTGTGTTCTCATTAAATGCTAAAAATTATCATAACGTTCTGATAAATGAGAATATCATAACACATCAATGCGACGGCGACGAGGATGCTGTAATGCTCCTCCTCGATGCCCTCCTCAACTTCAGCAAGTACTACCTGCCTGAAAAGCGTGGCGGCAAGATGGACGCGCCTTTAGTCGTTACCACGCGCCTCGATCCAAGAGAAGTGGACAGCGAGGTCCACAACATGGACGTCGTTCGCTACTATCCGCTGGACTTCTACAAAGCAACCTACGAGATGAAGTCCCCGAAGGAGATAAAGTTCATCGAGCGCGTCGAGGACAGGCTCGGCAAACCGGAGATGTATGAGGGCCTGAAGTTCACCCACGACACGGATGATATCGGTCTCGGGCCGAAGATGAGCCTGTACAAGCAGCTCGGCGACATGGTTGAGAAGGTGGAGCGCCAGCTCGCTTTAGCTGAGCGCATAAGGGCGGTGGACGAGAACCACGTGGCCGAGACCATAATCAACTCCCACATCATCCCTGATCTCAGGGGCAACCTCAGGAGTTTCACCAGGCAGGAGTTCCGTTGTGTGAAGTGCAACACGAAGTACAGAAGACCCCCCCTGGGCGGGAAATGTCCCAGATGTGGTGGAAAGATAGTCTTGACCGTCAGCAAGGGGGCCATTGAGAAGTACCTGCCAACCGCCAAGATGATCGTCACGAAGTACGACGTGCTAGATTACACCCGTCAGAGGATCTGCATCACCGAGAAGGACATAAAGACCCTCTTCGACAACGTGTTCCCTGAGAGGCAGCGGACACTCATGAGCCTGCAGAGGGACATCTGCGATAAGATGGTCGCGGAGCGTACGGGAAAGGCCCACGCGGACGATGGGTACTTTGAGGAGCTTAAAGCCAATGGGAAGTTTAAGAAACGCAAGGAAAAAGGACGAGAGCCCAAGAAATCCGAAGGAACCAAAGCCGGTGCCCTTGGAAAGGCCATAAAGGGTGAAAAGAGCAGGATGAAAGGTAAGAGAAAGTCCCCACGCCTAGACGAGTTTTTTGGATGACGAAACCCATATATATCTCCCCATCTATATGTCATTCGTTATGAAGCTGGTCCCAAGCATCGCCTACCTGAGGGTTCAGAGGCAGACCTTTGTGGGTTACTCGATGCCCCTTGCCGGTTGGATGGGGGAGTACCTGATCAACTACCGCAGGTTGCCCCGGCCGGGTTTTCTATCCAGGGCTATGAGAAAGCTGGGTTTCTCCCCCGCTGGTGAGGAACACGACGACCGTTATATAACCCACTTCTTCACGAAAGGGAGCGTTTCAATAAGCGCGAGCTGGGACGTTGAGGGGGAAAACCTCTTCCTCCAACTGATTCCCCTCCGCTTAAGGCTCTCTCGGGGATTAACTGTTAGGGTTGAAAAGATTGAGTTCTACGACCAGTACGTTGTGAGCATAGAGCCCGCTCAAAAACTCCCTCCTGGAATCAGGGGTATCGGGATTAAGGCGCTCATTCTTGAGGACTTCTACCCGGTTGAGACCCCCTACTGGGGGATGCTCCACGAGGACTGGGAGGTTGAGCTGAACCTTCTCGTGATGAAGGATGAGGTTTACGACAGGCTGAGCCGCGAGGAGTACCGCTGTCCAGTCTGCTTTGCCCCACTCCATGAAGAGAACGGTATCCTGAAGTGCTCTTCCTGCGGCTTTACCTACGCTCCGGAGCACGACTTTGAGAGGGTAATGGAAGAGTTCAGCGTGGAGGAGTTCGCGTTTTAGCACGCTTTGCCTGCGCAAAGCTTGACCAAAATATTCCAGCTGTTCAAACTGGGAGTGTGGAAATTGGCATACTCTACAAGTGTTCTTAAAGGGTTTTGTACCGACGTTGGACAATTTGACTGACCTTTCACTCCAAACCAGTATCCTTCGGGCCCAAAAACAAGAAACACAACCAATAACGTCGACGATTAAAGCCCAAACCCTGCCAAAAATTGACATCGCAAAAGGCATGCAACAACACCAAAAGCAAGAAAATAGTCAAAACATTCTGCCAGCGCTTGCGAAGGAGGCTCCTGGAAAAAGCTTCACCAAAAGACACGTAGCTCACCCTCTAAAAAGACCATAATACAAGGATTTTGCACTCAGAAGGCTCGTTTTCCAAAGGAGAACACGTTTAAACGGGTCTTGGCACGGGGTTTGCTCTCTTTTGACGCCTTTCGGGCGTCGATTTTAAAGTTAAACCCCTACCAAGGAGCAACTTGAAAAGTTCTCACAATTGAAACAACCGTTCGGGTAGAAAATCACTTAGAATTTGGCCTTTTAAAAGGAGCTACGAACCTTGGCCAAACTTCGCGCCCAGCATTTGGGAAAGGCGGCGAAAAGTTTGTGATTCTTAATAAGAAGGAGTTTAATGGGTATTTCATTAAAAAGGGCCCGTTAAGAGCTCAAGCAACTTTATGGTGTTCTTTGATAGGGGATTCTCTTTTTTAAGCGTCCGAAGGACGCAGGTTGAAGTGAATCCTTCATCAAAGTTTGTGGCTGTTTTGAGTTGGCACTATCCAAAGGTGCGCGCCTTAAATTGATCCTTAACGTTGGATTTCACATGAAAAGTGTCTTCAGGCTGAGTCCTATTTTCTTCTTGACATCTGCAGGACGTCATACTCTGGGGGACTTCCACAAATCTAAGCCCACTCTAGAAGAAATCGGTCCCCGGAGAAGTGCCTTTGAAAAGCACCACTCTAAGAATAGTGTCTTAAAAGCAGTCATCAATTTTCCGTCAACGCTTTGCGCCAGCAAAGGGTTGTATGGTAGCCCCGCCGGGATTCGAACCCGGGTCGCGGGATCCAAAGTCCCGCATGATTGTCCGCTACACCACGGGGCTGCCCGATATGAAGAGTCCTTCCCAGCTTATAAATATTGAGTTCCTG
>NZ_JALSLB010000054.1 GCF_026988555.1 Thermococcus sp.
TAGTCTGGTTCATTAAATGGCTGGTTGAGCAGGGCTCTGGGGGAAGCAAGAAGAGCGCCCTGGAGATACTCGATGAGAAGTACGCACGGGGCGAAATAGACGACGAGGAATACGAGAAGCGACGGAGGAAGCTCCTTGGGGGATGAGTACCTCTCATTTTTTCAGCTTTCTTTGTAATTATGGTTTCCTTTCCGAAAATTTTCGGGGTTTGAATTTCCAGAATGTGAGCAATAAGCCCTATATCCCGCCGGGCGAATGCGTATATGGAAAACAAAATTCGAGGTGATGCAAAATGGAGTGGAAGTCCCTGTTTATCGGGCTCCTCATCGGAGCGCTCATAGCCCTTCCGCTTGGAATGGCCCATACGGGGGGATTCGAGACAACCGAAAGAACCGGCACGCGCTGGGGATTTGGCCCCATGGGCGGTTACATGCACGGTGGTATGATGGGCTACGGCATGCACGGCATGATGGATGATGAGATGTACGCGGAAATGGAGGAGCACATGGGGGATGGCAACCTCATTGAGATGCACGATGAGATGGAGTCTGCCATGGAAGACTACATGACCAAGTACATGGGCGACGGCTGGAGGGAGAGGCACGAAGCCTGTGAGGAAGCCATGGGAATCGAGGAGGACGAGTGAGTCCTCAGCTTCCCGCTTTTCCTTTTACCTCCTCTTTTAGCTTGAATTTTTCTATGTTCTCCCTCGTCTTCTTGAACTCCCTCAGGCAGGTCGGGCAACAGAAGAAGTAAACCCTGTTGTGGTACTTATACACGATGGGCTCTCCCACTATCTCCTTGCCGCAGTAGTCGCACTTGAAGGGAACCTTGACCCTTGGAGGACTGGGGCGCTCTACGCTTTCGAGAATGGGCATTATCTCGATAACCTCGAACCCTGCACCCTCTATGACCTTTCTCAGCTCCTCCATGTTCTCAACGGCTATTTTTATGAGGTACTTCCTGCTCGTGAAGCGGTTTATTTCGATGATCTCTTCGAACTCCTTCATCTTATCTGGCTCGTCCGTCTTTACTATCAGCGCAACGACGTTGTGCGCCCTGAAAAGCTGTGGATTGAGCTTTACGGTGTACTTCTCGATTATTCCTTCCCTTTCAAGCTTTTCAAGCCGGGACTTGACGGTCGGCCTGCTGACACCGAGCCTTTCCGCAAGCTCTGAGATGCTCAGCCGGGAGTTGTCCATCAGCAGATAGATGAGCTTCAAGTCCAGGTCGTCTATCTTCATTCAACTTCACCGGGCTGAGGTATCTCCTTCAAACTATAAAAATTCTCTGGTTGAGCTTTTCAGATTGTAAAAAATAATCCCCATAAGTCCTCAAGCATAGTAAGTAACGGTGGAAGAAATGGAGCTTACGTTGAAGGTTAACGGCATGACCTGTGCCATGTGTGTTAAAACCATAGAGAGGGCCCTGAAAGAACTTCCTGGAGTGAAGGAAGCCAGGGCTAATTTGAACTCAGAGAACGTCCACGTTAAATTCGATGAATCCAGGGTTGGGTTGAACAGAATTATAGCCACCATCGAGGAGCTGGGCTATGAAGTAGTTAGAGAGCGGAGGGAAGCGGTGATTAAGATAGGTGGAATGACGTGCGCGATGTGTGCCAGGACCATAGAGGCCGCGCTCGGGGAAGTGCCCGGCGTTCTGGACGTGAGCGTCAACCTGGGAACCGAAAGTGCCAGGGTGAGCTACGACCCTGGCCTCGTAACTACTGATGACATCAAAAAAGCCATTGAAGAAGTTGGCTACCAGTTCATCGGTGTTGAGGGCGAGGAAACCCACGACCTTGAGAGGGAGCTGCGGGAGAGGCATCTCCGCAACATGAAGAAGAAGCTCGGCGTCGCGTGGGGAATAGGGATAGTCCTCTTCACCTCCATGCAGGCCGGGCGCTTCGGCTTTGAAATCCCGTACCCCATGCCCATCCAGTTCATCCTGTCCACCGTTGCGATAGCCTACGCTGGCAGGGAGATATTTGGCAAAGCCTGGGGCTCGCTCAAGCATAAAACCCTCAGCATGGAGGTCATGTACTCCCTGGGCATAGGTTCGGCCTACCTTGCGAGCGTCCTCGCAACGGTAGGGGTCATCCCGGAGGACTTCAACTTCTACGAGGCCAGCGTCCTGCTCATGGCCTTCCTGCTCCTCGGCAGGTACCTCGAAACGAGGGCCAAGGGGAGAACGAGCGAGGCTATCAAGAAGCTCATGGGGCTTCAGGCGAAGAAGGCCACAGTGATAAGGAACGGCGAGGAGATTGAGGTTCCGATAAGTGACGTCAAAGTTGGGGACATCGTGATAGTGAAGCCTGGAGAGAGGGTTCCCGTTGATGGTATCGTGCTCGATGGTGAAGGCTACGTGGACGAGTCCATGATAACCGGAGAGCCGGTTCCGAATCTCAAAAAGGCCGGGGACGAGGTTATAGGGGGGACTGTAAATAGGAACTCAGTGCTCAGGGTAGAGGCAAAGCGCGTCGGCAGGGATACCGTTCTGGCACAGATTATAAGGCTCGTTGAGGAGGCCCAGAACACGAAGCCGCCGATACAGAAGCTCGCCGACGCGATAGTTTCCTACTTCATACCCGCCGTCCTCACAATCGCGCTACTCTCCTTCGCCTACTGGTACTTCGTGGCCGGTGAGCCAGTGCTCTTCTCCTTTACAACCCTCCTCAGTGTCCTGGTAATAGCCTGCCCCTGCGCCTTCGGCCTTGCAACGCCGACCGCTTTGACGGTTGGAATGGGCAAAGGTGCCGAGATGGGGATACTCATCAAGAACGGGGAAGTGCTTGAGATAGCGAGGAAAGCCACCGTCGTGCTCTTCGACAAGACCGGAACGCTCACAAAGGGCAAGCCTGAAGTGACCGACGTAATAACCTTTGGCATGGACGAGAAGGATCTCATAAGGCTCGTTGCCTCGGTGGAGAAGCGCTCCGAGCACCCACTTGGCGAAGCTATCGTGAGGAAGGCCCAGGAACTCGGCCTTGAGCTTGAGGAGCCGGAGGAGTTCGAGGCGATAACCAGCAAGGGCGTTAGGGCGGTTGTTGGTGGGAAGGAGGTACTGGCGGGAAACAGGAAGCTCATGGCAGAGAACGGCATCGATATCACCGGAATAGAGGACTTCCTCACTAGACTTGAAAACGAAGCAAAAACTGCTATAGTGGTCGCTGTGGACGGTAACGTTGAGGGCGTAATCGGCATAGCGGACACAATAAAAGACGGAGCAAAGGAGGCCATTGAGGAGCTCCACAGGATGGGCAAGAAGGTCGGCATGATAACCGGTGACAACAGGAGAACGGCCGAGGCGATAGGGAGAGCCCTTGGGGTGGACTACGTCCTCGCAGAGGTTCTGCCCGGAGACAAGGCGGTGGAGGTCAAAAAGCTCCAGAAGAGAGGCGAGACAGTTATCTTCGTCGGCGACGGCATAAACGATGCCCCTGCCTTGGCCCAGGCGGATATAGGCATAGCCGTCGGCAACGCGACGGACATAGCCATGGAGAGCGGGGACATGGTTCTCATAAAGAACGACCCGAGGGACGTGGTGAGGGCAATAAAGCTGAGCCAGAAGACGCTGGCGAAGATAAAGCAGAACATCTTCTGGGCGATGTTCTACAACACGATGCTGATTCCCTTCGCGGCTGGTCTGGCATTCGTCCTCTTCGGCGTGGAATTCCAGCCCGAGTGGGCAGCGGGAGCGATGAGCATAAGCAGCGTCAGTGTCGTCACAAACTCGCTCCTGCTGAAGAGGGCCAAGGTGTGAGGTGGCCGAGATGATAGTCGAATACAATGGAAACACCGAGCTGAACTCTGGCAAAGTTGTGCTGTGGTTTTCCATCCCGGGCTGTCCACCGTGCAGGATCGTTGAAAGCTTCATGGAGGAGCTGAGCGGGGAGTTTCCCGAGATAAAGGTTGTTCATATCAACGCCGAGAAATGGAACGACCTCGTGAACCACTTTGACGTCCTCAACGTCCCGACGCTGATTTACCTTAAGGACGGGGAAGAGGTTGGGAGGCAGAATCTTATCAGGGGTAGGACGGAAGTGCTGGCAAAACTCGCTGAATTGTAGGACACAGTGGGGCGGTTAGCCGCTCCCCCTTTGACCGCTACCTAGGCGTGACCGGGGAGGCTACCTGACTATCCAGATTGTCCAGACCATGAGGATGTACGCGACGACGCTCAGGAGGATGTGGACTTTTATCCATAGACCTCTCCTTTTTGAGAGAAGGATCAACGCCCCGCTTAGCATGGAGAGCGTCATAACTGCAAAGGTCAGATAACCTATGGTGTTGTGGCTGAGGACGACCATTCTAGGACCTCCCCACGGGGAATATGTAGAGGGGAACACCCTCTGTACCTATTATCCCGGCCACACGACTCTCATCGAAGGCCCCCACTGAAACAGTTCCGAGGCCAAGTGCCGTGGCCTGCAGGTAGATGTTCTGTCCGATATGTCCCGCTTCCATGTGAACGTACATCCTCCCCCTACTCCCGTAGTACCCGGTCGTTCTGCCGTAGAACGCCACCAAGACTATGTCAGCGGCAGCCTTCCCAACCCACTCTTGGTTGAGGGCGGCCTTTTGGAGCTCCCCTCGCAGGTCCCCCATCTTCAAGGTCTGCAGGGAATGCCGGATGGGATCATAGCGGTATATCCCAGGTTCCACTCCCTCGACACTACCCACAAACACGAAAACCTCCATGGGGTAAGTGGCACCAGCACTCGGGGCACTGCGTTTGTTCTCATGTGTTATACCCTGCGCGGCCCAAAGGAGCTGTGAAAGCTCACTTAACGTCAGCGGCTCCCTCCTGTAATTTCGGACGCTCCTTCTGAGGGTTATGGCCTCCTCAACACTCATATCACCTTTCAACCGAGGGGCCGGAAGGAGTATCTCCCCGTTTACCAGTCCCGTGCCACTGCCTTCCCTTGGGATGTAGGGCTTCAACAGAAGCGCCGCGGAGAGCACTATAACAAGGACAACGATAAAAAAGGATATCTTCTTATAGTAGTTCAGGGTCATACTTTATTATACATTGTCATCATATTTTAACTTTATCAAACCATTTAACACTCTAAAGTCAAAGGTTGCTCCGGGCACAAGGGTAATAACCCTCAAGGCTAAAGTGTACATAACGCTCGGGGATTATCGTAGGTAACCACCCGCACATCGAGGCGGATCAATACGGCCGGAATAGAAGGGGTTGTAATGAAGTTAGAATCTTCGGAAAATGAACTTAAAGGATGCCATCCTGGCTCCAAGACACGTGCAGCCCTTTTATTGTCACTCCTGTCCCCCTTTTTCGCCGAGATACTCAGTGGTTCAACCCCACCCCTAAGGGCTCTTAATCCCCTGGCTTTCGGTTTTTTGTGGGCCTTCTACGGTGGGGGTGTCCTTCTAATGCGGGAGCTCTGGGTAAGGTGGGGTAGAGGGTACTTGCGATTGATGCTCCTCGGAGCAGTTTACGGAGTGGTAGAGGAGGGATTGATTATCAAGTCTTGGTTTGACCCCCATTGGAAGGATCTCGGCATGCTGGGAACCTACGGAAGGGTGTGGGGGGTGAACACCGTCTGGGCAGCGTGGCTCACCATCTTCCATTCCCTCCTTAGCGTATCCCTGCCGGTACTGGTGGTTGAGGCTCTTTATCCCAGCTACAAAAACAAGCCACTCCTAGAAGGGAGAGGACTCGCGGTTGCCGCTGGTTCGTTTACACTGTCGGGCTTGGTGATGTTCATCTTCCTCAACCCGTATAGGCCGCCCCTGGTTCAGTACACCTTGACCATTGTCCTGGTGGGCTTCCTCCTGGCGGTCGCCAGGTACCTCCGGAAACCCTCACCCAAGACGTCTAAAGGCCAGACCCAACACCCTTTCCTATACGGACTCGCCGTCGCATTTTTACTGTTCTTTGTGTATACCGCCTTTCCACACTCCTCACTTCCACCGGTTGTGACGATACTCCTTGGTGTCCTGATGGCGCTGTATTTTTATTCCCAGCTTGGCCTGCTTGATGACTCGAGCAGGTTCCTTTTGGTCTTAGGGTTCCTCTCATTTTGGATGATCCCCTACGATATCCTCTTGGAGCTCAAGGGGGTAACGGGGGAGGCAGCAGTTGGCATTACGGCATTTTTACTGCTGCTCCTAAGGTGGAGGTCAGTCGTTCAAAAAAGCCCGTTGGAAGGGGCCCCGGTTAACAGGGAGTCTTAAAACGGGGGCGTGGCCCCCTCAAAGTGCGGAGATATGGAAAACGCTCTCCATCAACCTGCCGAAGAGGTAGCTGAGAAAGGCGGCACCGAGTCCGGTCGTCACCATCTCCGCGATCTTTGTCCGTATTGAGATTCCAGAGAGCACCGAGATGAGTGTGGCCACTACTGCCAGGGCGGCCCCAGCAAAGACCACTGAGAAGGGCAGTGCTGTAAGTGACGAGCCGAATAGGAAGTATGGAAGCACAGGGAAAACGACGCCCAGTATGTATGCCAGGCCGGTATACAACGCCGAGCGCACCTCGTTCTCCACCCTCTCCCCACCAGTGAGTAGCTTCAGAAGCGCCTCATGGTTACTTGAGATTTTCTCCGCGATCTCCTCTGCTATGTCCTCTGGCATCCCGCTCTCCCCGAGCCGTTCAAGTAGTTCATCCTTTGCCCTTCCCGGTGAGACTTCAAAGAGGGCCTCCATACGCTTCTGCACGCTCTCATTTACCTGTCGTTGAGAACGAACCGATATGAAGGACCCTATGGCCATCGAAAGGGCCCCTGCAACACCAACGATCAGACCGCTTATGCCAACTATTCGGGGAGAATTGACGTAAACAGCGGAGAGACCCGTTACAGCACCCAGAAGTTCAACCAGGCCATCGTTCATGCCCAAAACGAAGTCCCGTATGTTGTCCGTGTGGAATCGCTTTTTGGCCTCCGCAAAGAAGTGCTCGTGTTCAAGTTCGTCAACTATTACCTCCGAGAGGATCTTCCTTTCGTCCTCGGCAAGCTCAAACTCAGTGAGGAACTCAAAGTACCTCTCAACTGCAGAGTTCTCCCCCAGCTCAAGGAGCGAAGCAACCGCCCCAGGCCCTAGGAGTCTCCTCAAAAGCTTTATCGAGAGGAACGACAGTTTCCCCACTTTCATCCTCGGGGCCTTTACCCCACGGCGCTCAAGAAAATCATACCAGAACTTGGCGTGCTCTGATTCGATGGTGGAAAGCCTCAAAAATTCTCTTCTCAACGTCCCGTTCTTCTCGCCCTTCGCAAGCTGTGCGTAGAGCACGGAATCTCTGTACTCATCCTCATAAAACTTACTCGCAAGCTCAACCGCCCTCATAACAACCCCCACCAAAAAGAAAAGAACGGGACGTTATAAATCACTCGAGGGAAACCTCGTTCTCCCAGAGGCCGTGGATGTTGCAGTAGCTGAGCGCGTAGAGCTTGCCCTTCTTAGTCGTCTTGAAGAAGAAGACCGCCCTCGGCTCGGTCAGCGGGTCGCTGTGGTTGGTGAAAGCAACCCTGCCGACGAGAATCGGGAAGTTGCCGTCCTCGGGGTGGAAGTAGAGCTCAATCCAGGCTATGTGATGCTCCGGGGTGTTTGGGTGAGGTATCTCCTTGCCGACGCTGACCTCGACCTTGACGAGGTCGCCTTCCTTCTCGTACTCTATAACGGGGACGTGCTTCTCCCCCTTCCAGTCTCCACTCTTTACCGTTCCGCTTATCATCCCAATCACCTCACTCTATCTTTTCAAACATGTCCTTGGGAGCACCGCAGAGCGGGCAGACCCACTCGTCCGGAAGGTCTTCGAACTTGGTTCCAGGCTCAGCTCCGCTGTCCGGATCACCCTCCTCCTCATCGTAGATGTATCCGCAAACCATGCATTTCCATTTGGCCATTTCTTTCACCACCCTAATATTCTTAGCCATACCTTATAAAGTTTGCGTCCCAAACTTGAGAAATAAGAAATCGAAAGGTTTACTCAAAGACCACAAACTTATCCCTTGGAGCGCCGCACACCGGGCAGTACTCTGGGGCTTCGTCAATGGCAGTGTACCCACAGATGGGGCAGATGTAAACCCTCTTTATCTCGATGTCCTTTCCGCTCTCGGCGGTTTCCTTGGCCTTTTCGTAGAGCTTGGCATGTATCTTTTCCGCTTCAAGGGCGTAGTTGGTAGTCCGGACTGCATCTTTCTCTCCCTGGAATTCCGCGGCATTGTGGAATACCGGGTACATCTCCTCGACCTCGTAGGTCTCGCCGTTTATCCCTTCTTGAAGGTTCTCCGGGGTTTTTCCCAACTTCCCGAGGGCCATAAAGTGGTTTTTGGCGTGTACAAATTCAGCGTGTGCAATAGCCCTGAAGAGCTTTGCTATGTTATGATAGCCCTCCTTCTCAGCCTGCCCCGCGAAAATCAGGTACCTCATGTGTGCCATGCTCTCCCCGGCGAAGGCCTCCTCAAGAAACTTCCTCGTCATTTTCCTCTTTACCACCATACGTTTCACCTTCGAAAACTCTCGGAATATGTTATGTAGCAATGTATAAAAGGGTTTTCCGGATCCCTAGTTTGGGCCGTTTCATGACCCTCCGAAAAGTTCAACACAGACCCGGCATTCCGCGGGATCAAGCTCCGGGTCAACCTTGGAGTGAAACGAACAGACGTATCCCTTCCCAAGCATCCTCACTGCGATTCGAACGAGTTCAGAGTGTACCACGTACTCATCTGGCCGTTCCTGAAGCACCCGGTCCGCAAGCGCCTTGATCTCCTCCTCCACATCAGGAAAGATGGACACGTCCATCAGTGCACCCCTGTCCATTCTCAGGTAGCGGGATACCGCTGATTGGGTTATGTGAAGCAGTTCCGCTATCTCCGCCTGTTTCAGCCCCCTATTCCTCAACATCTCAACGAGGCGCCGTCTGAGGGAGGGATACACGTAGCGTGAAGCCACTTCAAAGGCGTTGGTCTTCATGGTCATCTTTATGACATATGGGATATTTAAGTCTTCTTCAGTCCTTTCAGCTCGTTCATCATTTCTATGAATTTCTCGTCACTCATGCCGAGGAGCCTTTTTGCTCCCTTCAGAGTTATCGTCCTCGCGAGGGTCCTCCCCATCACGGGATTCTCAAGGGGGGAGAAGCCGTACTTCACGAGCACCTTAAGTGATTCTGGATATGCCTTAAGGAGCTTACCCACGTTGGTTTCCTCCGTTATCTCGTCCAGTTTATCGTCGCACTCCTTGACCTCCATCCTGAGCTCCTTGGAGCTTTCAGTCTTGGTAACCCTGAGAACGAAGAAGCCCGAGACCTCTTTGACCCCAACTTCGTAGCCCGCCTCATCAAGCTTCCCCAGAATGTCGATGAAAGGCTTATCCCCTATCACCTCAAGTGTTTCATCAACTTTGAGCTTTCCGAGGTTTTCTATGATCATAACCGCCGGCTGAGGCGCCTCTAATCCACGAACATTGAGCATCATATTAATCACCACGTTCGTCTTATATGACGCTCGACATATAAACTTTACCGGGCATATCTGCCCAACAATGCTTATAAGTACTTCATATGACACCCGTCATGAAGGTGATGGAAATGACTGAACTACTGGATAAGCGTGAATACAAGAAGGAACAGCTGAAGAGGCTTCTCCTTAGAATCCACAGAGGAGAGGACGTGAATAAGCTCAAAGAGGAATTCCGCAGGGTTTTGAGCGGGATCTCCCCCCTGGAGATACCCCTAATTGAACAGGAGCTCGTGAAGGAGGGCATCTCCGCCAAGGACATAGCGAAGATGTGCGACCTGCACGTTGAGCTGTTCAGGGAAGCGGTTAAAGGCACGGATGAGCTCGAGGAGAGAGATTTGCCTGACGGACACCCGCTCAAAACCCTCTACCAGGAGAACAAGGAGATTATGAAAGATTCTGAAATGCTCAACCTCTACGCGAGAACCCTCACCACGACAAAGGACGAGCGCATGAGGGAAGAAATTCTCGGCGTTCTGGAAGAGATAGTGGGCAACCTCAGGAAGGTCGGTTTCACTCACTACAACCGTGAGGAGATGCTGACGTTCCCATACATCGAGCGGAGAGGTCTTACGGCGATAGCAACCGTCCTCTGGACAAAACATGATGAGATAAGGTTCATGATAAAGCACATGGCCGGGCTTCTTAGGAAGAGGGATAAGATGCAGTGGAGTGAGTTCATTGAACGCTTTAAGGAGAAAGCCGGCGAGGCTTCATTCGCGCTGAGCGATATGGTTTTCAGGGAGAACAACATCTACTACCCGACGCTCAAAGCCCTCCTCACAGAGGGCGAGTGGAAGGCCGTAAGAATGCAGGAGGATGAGATCGGTTTCTATAAGGTTGATCCACCCGCCTGGGACCTCGGTGAGAGCGTTAAGCCGCTCCACCCCTGGGAGATAGATCCAGAGCTGAGCGTAGAACAGCTCCTTGGACTTCCAAAGGAAGTTCAGCAGGCGTTGAAGGGGCAGCCACTGGAGTTCGATAAGAGCCTGCTGAAGCGGGAAGGCGACGTCGACCTGGGAACCGGCTACCTGAGCGTTGAGGAACTAAAGGCCATCTTCGAGGCGCTCCCGGTTGATATCACGTTCATCGACAAAGACGACCGCGTTAGGTTCTTCTCGCCAGGGGAGAGGATATTCGACAGGACCATGTCGGTGCTGGGCAGGCCCGTTCAACTCTGCCACCCGCCGAAGAGCGTCCATATCGTTAACAAGATACTCAAGGCCTTCAGAGAAGGCAGAAAGAAGGAGGCCGCGTTCTGGCTCAGGCTCGGTCCCAAGTACGTTTACATCAGGTACCTGCCGGTATTCGGTAGAGACGGGAACTACCTTGGCACGCTCGAGATAACCATGGACATCGAACCTTATAAAAGAATAGAGGGCGAGAAGAGACTGCTTGACTGGAGGGATTGAAATGAGGGGAAAAAGGGGTATCTTCAAACGGCGCGTTGAGCGTTTTCAAAATGTCATGAGGGAGAACGGAATAGAAGGCGCCGTTATAAGGACGCTTTCGAGCTTTATTTACTTCACAGGGACAAAATGGCTTAGACCAAGCCTTCTGATTCCGGCGGAGGGAGAGCCCGTAGTCTACGTCGTTAAAGGAGAGGCCGACATCTTCAGGAAAAAGAGCTGGATAGAAAACATCGTGGAGTTCCAAAAGGCCGAGGACCTGATGGCCGGAATCGTTGGCTGGATACACTCCAACGGCATAAGCACAGTAGGCCTTGAATTTGGAATAGAAAGGGACGCCTACCTCATCTTCTTTAAGATATTCAAGCGTCTAAACCCGACCGTTGAGATAGTGGACATCCTGGAGCTGACCATGGGGCTTCGCATGATAAAAGATGAGTGGGAGCTTGAGAACATTAGGAGGGCTGGAAAGATCGCCCGGTGGGGAATGGAGGTTGCGAGGGAGGTCCTAAAACCTGGCATGAGCGAGCTTGAGATCGCCGCTGAGGTGGTTCATGAGCTCATGGTCAGTGGCAGTGAGGATCCGAAGGTCTACGTTTCGACCACACCAAGGGCCCACGCGGAGCCTTTCAGAGACCTTAAGGTTCCTGAGAATGGTGTGGTCACAGTAGTCATAGGTTCAGACTGGAACCACTACTACTCCAACACCGCCAGAACCTTCGTTGTCGGGGATCCGGGGGATCGGGTCAAAAGGGCAATGGATGTTAAAGAAGAAGCCCTGAAACTCGCCCTTGAAGAGACCAGAACGGGTGTTACCCTGGCCTCGGTCGAGAGAAAGCTGGCAAATTTCTTCAAGGACAGGGGGTTCGGCGACGCCTATCTGGCGGGATACACGCACAGCGTTGGTCTTCTGATCGAGGAGCCGCCGATAACTACCATAGTCGTGCCCCAGAGGGCCTCAAAGGTGCAGGAGAACATGGCCCTCGCGATAATTCACCCACCCCTGATGATTCCGGAGGGTGCGATAAAGCACGAGGACACCTACATCGTAGGGAGAAGCGGTCTCGAAAGGGTCACATAAAACCTTTGTTCCCCGTTTCATGAAGGCACTTACTATTTAATACATCAGTTAAATAATTAAATAATTTGATATTTCAAGGATTCAATCGCCACCGATGTAGTCAAGCGTCTCTTCAACGAAGTCCTCGAAAGCGTCTTCATCCATCTCCTCAAGCCTCACCTCGAAACTCCCTCCGAGACTCCACCGGACCGCCACACGCCCCATACTGGTCTCGGCTATGACGAGACCGAACGGCATATCACCCGCCCAGTGATGCTTTGAAAACCTAACCTCAAAACCCTCCTGTTGCAGAGCCTCGAGGATCCTCTCGTACGTCTTGAGGGGTCCCTCACTCGTCTTTACGAATCCGACGTACGGCACGATATCACCTCTGGTCCTTCAATTACCACATTCAGTTTGTACCTCAAACTTTAAAGGTTTTGCTTTTGAAATAAACGGGATAACAAAGCGGTGTCAAAAGACTTAAATCTTAGGGAGATCTAATTATACTGGTGATCTCCGTGGAATACCTGGACGTTAAGGTCTTGGATGAGGAGGGGGAGGAGAGGACACTGAGGGAGCTTGTTCTCGGGAAATGGACGATCCTGTATTTTTATCCAAAGGACAACACGCCCGGCTGCACAACGGAAGCGAAGGAGTTTAGTGGACTTTCTGATGAGTTTAAGGAACTGGGGGTACAGGTGATAGGAGTTTCTAGGGACTCTCCAAGGAGCCACCGTCGCTTTAAAGAGAGGCATGCCCTTGAGGTTCAACTTCTAAGCGACCCTGACGGCAGATTGCATAAGGTTTTTGGGGCCTGGGGAAAAAAGAAAAGCTACGGCAGGGAATACGAGGGAGTGATACGGAGCACCTTCGTCCTAAACCCCGAGGGAGAGATTGTGTGGAAAAAGATAAATGTCCGGGCGAAGGGACATGCCGCGAAGGTCCTTGAAGAGGTCAAAAAGCTAATTAACAGGGAGGAGTATTCATAGCGGTGATCCTTATGAATGAACTTGAAGCACTTGCGCTGGCTCTCGAAATTGAGAAGGTCGAGCTGAAGTTCTACCTGGGCCTGGCCAGGAAAGCAAAAGACGAAAGGGCCAAAAAGATGTTCCTCTTTCTGGCGGAGGAGGAAGCGGAGCACTGGAAATCCTTCGAGGAGAGGTTCGTCGAGGAACTCATCGAGAGGTGTGAACTGCCTGCGGTGGATAGAGAACTTCTCGAAAAGCTCACCCCCAAGTATGAGGGCGAGCTGAGCGAGGTCGACGCGGTCAGGATAGGTATGGAGCAGGAAAAACTCACCTGGGGGTTCTACGAGGAAGCCGCAAAAAACGCGGAGCACGGGGATGTCAAAAGGGTCTTTGAAGAACTCGCGGGGGTGGAGAAGGGACACTACGAGCTTCTTAGAGCCCAGTACGATTCGATAATGAAAACGGGGATATGGATGGACTACCAAGACTTCAGCCTTGAGGTGGACTGACCTCCACCTTCGTTTTCCGGTGAGCGGTAACGGAAGACTAGAGATCAGAGGTCCTGACACCATCCTTTATCTTCGCCTCAAGAGAGAAAGCCTTCCTTGAGTTCCCAACAACAACCGCCCCCACGACCCATTCCCCCTCCGCGAACACCTTCACGTTCTCATCGAGCCACCGGCCCTGTCCCCGTGTACGTCCAATTATGGCCATTGAAAGGTCGCCGAACTTAAAGACCGTGGAACGGAAATCGAAGTCGTAGCTGTTCTCCTTTCCCATTAGAAGGTCTGAGAGAACCCTGGCGTGTCCCATTGCTCCCCTGGCGGTTCCACAGATCGTTCCGTTGTACTCGGCGCAGTCCCCTATGGCATAAACGTCCCGGGCCGAGGTCCGAAACTCTTCATCGATAAGAACACCCCTTCCAACGTGTACCCCGCTCTTCCTTGCGATCCCCACGTTCGGGGTTATCCCGATGGCGCAGAGTTTTACCCTAGATTTTACATAGCCCCCGCTTGTTGCAACCCCATTTGAATCTGCCCGTAGGAGGTCGACGTTCAGGTGAAACTCAACGCCGCTTTCCTCCAGCCTCTTCCGTATTATGGAGCTCAGCTCACGGTCAAGGCCCAGAAACGTGTCCCGCCTGTGGATCAGTTTAACACGATAACCGGCCTTTGCGAGATTCGCCGCCAGCTCCAGCCCCATAAAACCTCCTCCGACCACGAGCAGCTCCCCGTTTTCTTCGACTAGCCGCCTCACTTCTTCTGCATCGTCTAGGTCCCTCAGGGTAAGCAGATATTCCTTTCCCTCTACCCCTGGTTCTCTGGCCCTTGCCCCGGTTGCCAGGACCAAGACATCGTACGGGAGCTCTCCTCCGTTTGTCATCAGAACCTTTCTTCCCCGGTCTATCAGCTTGGCCTCAGTTTCGAGCAAGAGTTCAATGCCCCTCCTCTCGTACCATTCAATTGAATAGGGGAAGAGCTTTTTTCTTCCCACAAGCCCAGCTATGTAGAGACTGAGCATTGGCTTCGAGTAGTGGGGGACTTCCTCACGATCCACCACGGTTACATCGAACGTCCCGGAGAGGTTCTTCGCAAGCTCTACACCTCCGGGACCATTCCCAACCACCAGTACCTTCACCGTAACACCCCGTTCACATCAATAAAGAGGATACATCAGGAGAGCCACCGAACGAGCTTCTTAACGCCTTCTCTGAGTTTTTCCTCATCCTCTGGCCTGGGCATGCCTCTGCTTTCGACGACCTCCACCAGGTCGAACTTGCTCCGGCTTATAAGGGTCTCTATCTTCTTCCCGGCCACACCGCCCCATCCAAAGGCCCCAACGACGAGGACGGGCTTTTCATAGTTAGCTTTATCCAGAATCTCGTAGAGGGTGTAGCGTACTCTCGGGTGTATATCGGCCTCGTAGGTTGAAGCACCGATCACAAGGGCCTCACTGTCGGGAACCTCCCCAAGTATGTCGCTGACGGCGGGTGCATCCCTGTCTGTAAACCTGTAGACCACCGGAGTGAACCCCTGCTTCTCCAGCTCCTCTAGGACTATCCTCATCCGCTTCTCGACGAAGCCGTACATGGAGTCGTAGATAACGAGAACCTTGCCCTTTGTGGCACTCCCAGCCCCCACAGCCTCGTAGAATTCGAAGATTCTGCGGGGGTTCCGCCTCCATATCAGGCCATGACCGGGCAGGATCGCCTTCGCTTCCTCGACTATTCCGAGGTTCTTGAGCTTTTTGATGTTCTGGACTATGTACTTGTGGTAGTGGCCTATTACAGTCACTATGTACTTGGTCACGTGGGGGAGGTACTTCTTAACGACCTCCTCGTCGCCGTCATCTATCGTCTCCGGAATTCCGTAGCCGCCCCCGGCGTCGCAGCTGAATATGAGCTTATCCTCGACTGCATAGGTTATCATAGTGTCCGGCCAGTGGAGCCAGGGGACGGTTACGAAGCGGAACGTTCTGTCCCCAATCCTAATCTCTTCGCCGTCTTTGATTGTGTAAAAATTCTCAACGACCCTCTCGCCGTAGAAACCCTCCAGAAAGCGCTTTGCAAAGCTGGTTCCTATAAGCTGAGCCCTGTAGCCGTTGGCCTCAAGGAAAGCCGGTAGGGCCCCAGTGTGGTCGGGTTCAGTGTGGTGAATAACCACGTGGGTTACCTCTTCTGGATCAACCAGCTTTCTGAGGGCTTCCATAAAGTCCTCCGTGTACTCCCTCTTGCTCAGATCGAAAAGAACTACGGCATCTTTGAGCTTCATTAAGTAGGCGTTGTAGGTTATTCCTTCTGGGATGTCCCAAGTGGCCTCGAAGTAGCCGATACGGTTGTCGTCCACCCTGAGGATGTAGAGCTCCGGATCATCGAAGAGCTTTTCAACCCAGACCTTCGCCATTTCAATCACCGAACCAAGTTAGTGCGAATCATAAAAAAGCTTTCCTGAACAAAACGTTGAGGATGGATGTGGATAGTCCAAAATTGAGAACCGATGGAGAATCACCGTGGCAGCTATGGAAGAAACACGTTTAGTCAAGCCCGTCTTAGGCTTTTAGCCTCCATAAAGGGCCCTCTGACTTCATTCCAGTTCAATGGACTGGCGTAGATGCGGACGTCCGCCACACTCCCACGGAAATGGAGGAACCCCTGGTTATGGGATCAGTCGTCTTTCCATAGTTTATGAGGGGCACGATTAATACCAGCGCCTTCAGTCTGTCCATCACGACCACCGAGGTGTCTTGGGAGTGGCGGTATTTTAGAAACCCGACGGGACGAACGTCCCATACGGTCCCAAAAGACTGTTAGAATGTTAGGTAATGTACAACAGAAGGGGGAAGACAAAATGGGGAAATTCCCCATTAAAGCTTCTTGTGGCAGAACCACCAGTCGTAGCACTCGATCTCGCCCTTGGCCTTGGCCTCCTCGCGCTCCTTGATGGCGTCGACCGTCCCTGCCGGCGGAACGATGGCGCGGTCACCGATGAGCTCGTTGTTGGGCCACTTGTGTGGGAGCGCAACGCCCTTCTCGGTGCTGGTCTTGAGAGCCTTGACAAGGCGAAGTATTTCGTCCCAGTCCCTTCCGACCTCGGCCGGGTAGTAGACTATCGCGCGGATGACACCCTTGTCGTCAACGATGAAGACGGCCCTCGCCGTCTGGGTTGAGCCGCTCGGAATCATGCCAAGGGCCTCAGCGAGGTCGCCGCGGTCGTCGGCTATGATGGGGAAGGTTATCTCCTCATTGAGGTTCTCCTTGATCCACTCAGCCCACTTCAGGTGGCTGAAGACCTGATCCACACTCAGCCCTATCGGCTCGGCGCCGAGCTTTCTGAACTCCTCGACACGCTTCTGCATGCCGTAAAACTCGGTCGTACAGACCGGTGTGAAGTCCGCCGGGTGGCTGAAGAGAACGAACCACTTACCCTTCTCGGCGAAGTAGTCGGGCAGCTTTATCCTGCCGTGGGTGGTGTTGACCTCAACTTCCGGGAACTTTTCTCCTATCACTACCATCTTCCATCACCTCTTCTTTTGGTATGCCTTCTTCAGTATAAACCATGTTGGTTCGAATATATAAAGCTTTCGGTTCGTCTAATGGCATTAACTTTGTCGGATATCCAAGCAATCAGGACAGGGGAAACGTAATCACGCGGAAGATAACACCGGTTCGTCGTCATCCATTCAGAGAGGCATGATGCTGGTTTACATCCCTAAACTAACGGAGTGATTCCAGAACAAATGCCGTGGGGGGTCATTCTCCCGCGGTTTTCAGATGTTCCCTCAGAACTTTGAATTCTTCCATAAGCTTATTGTAGTGCCCGAGTTCAACCCCTGCAAGGGTTTTGTAGATGTTTGCGAGCCCCCCCTCACCAGCTTCCTCGGCGAGAGTTTCGTACACCCTCTTGGCCAGCAGTTCACTCTCCATTGCCAATTCCAGGCCCTCCACAACTTCATCTGCACGTGAGAACTTGTCCAGTATAGGGTACACCTCAAGCGGGGGGATCTGTGGTGGGCGCGGCTCTTCACCATAGGTTTCGACGTAAACCTTCCGTAGCTGTTCCCCATGCTCCCGCGATTCATGGGAGAGCTCGTAGAAAGTCTTCACAAGAGAGTCAGGCAGATCAAGGTCCTTGGCCCTCTCAGCCAACTTCTCATAAAGCTCCGCTTCGTCGAGTTCCCCCTTAATCCAGTACGCCAAGAGGGATTTTTTATCGAGTTTTTTTAGCTCCTCAATTATCGAAGTCGGGAGTTCTTCCATCCACACCACCATACATCATTCTCCCCACCGCTTAATAGCCTTCCGGGATTGAGGTTCTACATGTGGAATGAAAAGCCTTAAGTGATTGAATACGGAACTTAATGGAGGTGTTACCATGGTGGCGGTGGACAAGCCACTCCCATACCTGAACATGAGTCCGATGCAGCTGATAACTGCACTCGTCATACTGATCGTCGGCTGGATACTAACGAAGGTAATAGTGGGCTCGTTCAAGCGTGGACTTAAGAAAACCAAGCTCCCGGAACTCGTGGTTGAGTTCCTTGGGAAGTTCCTCAGCGCCCTGCTGTACGTGGCCGTGATACTGCTCGCGATCAGGGCCCTTGGAATAGGCGTAGGTTCAGTTGTTCTGGGGCTTTCGGCGGTGATAGGTCTAGTACTCGGATTTGGAATGCAGGACACCCTGACGAATCTGGCCGCAGGAGTTTGGATTGCCGCTCTCAGACCAATTGATATTGGTGAAGTTGTTGAGGTAGCTGGAAAAACCGGAAAGGTCAACGCAGTGGGAATAATGAGCACAGAGCTTTTGACACCGGACAATGTTCTCATCACGGTTCCAAACAAGCTCGTTTGGGGAAGTGTGATCACCAATTATAGCCGGATGCCTACAAGGAGGGTCAACGTTGACGTTGGCGTCGCCTACGGCACCGACCTGAACAAGGCCGTGGAGGCTGCGATGAACCTCATGAGAAACAACCCCATGATCCTCGACGAGCCGGAACCGAGCGTCTCCATAACGACCTTGGCAGACTCCTCGATAAACCTCCAGCTCAGGGCCTGGGTGAAGACGGAGGACTACTGGACAGTCAAGGGTGACCTGACGAAGGGCATCTACGAACTCTACGGACAGAAGGGGATAGAGATACCCTTCCCGCAGGTAGACGTGCACGTGAGAGACATGCCCGACTAACCAACATACTTGTTCTGTCAGAGTGTCGGATTTTATCCTCTTTCTTTGAATTTTTTGTCATATTTTCGTAACGTCAGTTTCATCAATCCCAGAGCCGACGAAAAGAAGCTGCTGAACCTTTCGGTGATAACCACCGTCACCATCGGCCTGCCGTCCCTGGCGGCGGCGCTCACCATCCACAGGGAATCGTGGAGTTGCTGATATACTCTTACGATGTGTACACCCCCGGCGTCTTCATACCCCTCGTGCTCGGCATTTACTAGAGACGGGCCACGAAGGAGGGCGCTCTGGCGGGTATGGCAGCAGGTTCCCTGACCGCGGTGCTCGGAATAACCGGTGTCGTGTCCTTTCAGTACTGAGGGTACATCTACGTCAGCGGGGCGCTGGTGTCGGCCGTGGTGATGGTGCTCGTGAGCCTCGCCACCGGGGCAGAGCCGCTTGAGGGGGAGCTGGAGGAGGCCTTTTCGGTTAGGGGCTGACGGCCAGCCTCCACCCTTTTTTCTCCTCCACGACCCCAATCGCCAGAACCTTGTTCTCGAAGGGCAACTCCATAGCCTTCTCGGCAAGCTCGTCTGCACCCTCAAAGCCCGGGAAATCGAGCTCGACAAGGCCGAGATCGTATGTTGCCGTTACGAAGGTCTTTCCATCTTTGAGTCCCAGAGTCTTCACCCAGAACTCGTCCCTGCCGGCGAAGCCCAACCAGCCCCTGCCATCGGTCCCGATTATACCCGCTATTCTCGGCGTGCTGTAATTGTCCCTTTCGTAGTCAAAGGCGTCTAAAACGTGGGTTAGAGCCTTCTTGGGATTCTCCCACTCAAGGGCCTGAGCGATAAAGTCCGTCTGGAGGCCGTTGGTGACGACGGCATAGTCATCGAGGAGCCTCACCACGGGGTAGCTGACGTAGGGGTTGTCCGTCTCCGTCATGTTCTCGATGTAAACTGCCCTCCCTTTAAAGATGGCCTTTCTCTTCGGGAAGGAGCGGGAGCAGAGAAGGTAGAAGACGAAGGGCTCGCCGTTCATCAGGCCAATTCCCAGAGTTCTACCCGTGTACGTCAAGTTACCACCTCCTTAAGGCGGTCCTCCTCGAGGGCGAACTTAATCTCGCGCGCTATCCTCTCGCCCATGAGCATTGGCCTCTCCCAGTAGAGGGCCGAGTACCAGTGTTTGGCATTGCTGCCCCCGTCTATGCGTGAGGCGAAGCCTATGCAGCGGAATTCACCGTCGTAGGCAAAGTGGAGAGCGAAGGGACCGATGATGCCAGGAGGTTCAAGCTCTTCCATGGCCTTGACGAAAGCCAATCCGTAATCGTAGAGCACTGGAATGAGCGACTCTCTCAGCGCTACGGCCTTGTTTCCCACTATGGTGTAGGGGAGGGTCCTGAAGGGCCGCCTCTTGTTTGCGTCCGCGATGACCAGGCGCTCATCAACGCCAAAGAGCTCCAAACGGTTTAAAATCGGCGAATAGAAGAAGTGGACATAGAGGTAAACGCCGTCTGTGAAGCGTTCAATCCTATAGGGTTCGCTCGGGCCTTTGATCTTCTCCTCCAGTTCATAACCGTAAGCCAAGAAGTGCCCGCTTCCGCCCCTCGGTCCCTCAAGGCGGACAAAGTAAAGCTCGTCTGGCTTAGCCTCTTCGGGCTCGATGACTTCAACCATTGGAATGCCGGCCTTTTTAAGGACCCTATCCTGGAGCTCAAAGCTGGTCTCCCACTTGAGGAAACGCTTGTTGCCGAAGAACTTAGCCTTTGCTTTCTCGATGACCCCTATGCCAAGGTAGGCCACGAAAGAGCCGTGGGGTACGATGATGCCGTCATCACCGAGTACCTCCCTCATGTTTTCCGTTACGATGATTTCATCGACAGGCGGGATGGAGGAATAGAAAGCCTTTCTACTCGGTTTGACGTAGAGCCTCGTTCTAAAACCCTCTCTCTTTGCCCCCAGGAGTATCTGAAGTGAGGAATGGGAAGCTATGGTGGAGATTATCATTCTACCACCTCCAGGAGCTCTTCCTGGCTCAAAAGCCTTCCACCCTTCATAACGCGCATTGTGTCGCCGCTGAGCTCGTCTATCACCAGAAGCTCTCCATTCAGCCTGCCGAACTCCAGCTTGAAGTCTATTAGCTCAAGCCCCTTTGCGGAGAAGAACTCCTCCAGGATTTCGGCGACCCTTTTCGTTACCTCCTTCATTTTCTCCAGCTCCCCTTCGCTCGCTATACCGAGCCGTGATATTGCTTCTTCGGTTATGAGGGGGTCGCCGAGAGAGTCGTCCTTGAGGGTGAACTCAACTATTCCCAGCTCTTGGAGGGGCTCCACCCAGCCGCTGTATCTCCTGAGGAAGCTTCCGTAAGCCTTAGAGCGGTATATAGTCTCCAGCGGAATCCTCTCTGCCCTCAGAAAGCGCGCCCACCTCTCGTCAATCCGCTCGACGAAGTGGGTCCTTATCCCGTTCCTTTCCAGCAGGCTGAAGAAGAACTCCGTCTGCTTGAGAACTGCACTCCCCTTGCCCGGTCTCTCGCCTATCACCTCGTTGCCACCCGTGTCCTCTCTGCCGTCTTCGCCCAGCAGGGAGTCCTTGAAGTAAAAGACTAAATACGGGCCATCCTCGTAGACGTCCTTCGTCTTGCCGCTGTAGATGAGCCTCACTCGGCCTCACCCTTCCTCAGCATGTCGTTGATGAGCTTTATCGCGCAGAGGTCGCCGCACATCGAGCAGGCCTCTGTTTTAGTCGGCCTCTCCTTCCTTATCTCGATGAACCTGTCCCTGTCCCCGCTCAGCTCGAACTGCTTTGCCCAGTCGAGCCTGCCCCTCGCGACGCTCATTAGGTAGTCCTTCCTGAAATCGGCATCAAAGCGCGTCAGGTTTACCGCGTGGGCTGCTATCCTTGCTGCAATTACACCCTCACGGACGTGCTCCACCGTTGGCAGTCCGAGGTGCTCCGCCGGCGTTACGTAGCAGAGGAAGTCCGCGCCGTTTAAAGCGGCTATCGCCCCGCCTATGGCCGCCGTGATGTGGTCGTAGCCCGGAAAGATGTCCGTGACGAGCGGGCCGAGGACGTAGAAGGGCGCGTTGTCCGTTGCAACCTTGGCGAGCTTCACTTGGGCCGGAATCTGGTCAATTGGCACGTGACCGGGTCCCTCCACCATCGTCTGGACGCCGGCTTCCCTCGCGCGCTTCACGAGCCTCCCGAGGGTGTAGAGTTCCGCTATTTGAAGCTCATCGCCGGCATCTGGAAGTCCACCCGGTCTTAACCCGTCGCCGAGGCTTAAGACAACGTCGTACTCTTTGGCCAGCTCAAGGAGGTAGTCGTAGTCCCTGTAGAAGGGGTTCTCCTCTCCCCAGTGGAGTATCCATGCCGCCAGAAAGGTTCCTCCGCGCGAGACCATGCCGACAACTCTCTTTACCCTCTTCATCTTCTCGACGACTTCTTTAGTAACTCCAACGTGAATCGTGGTGTAATCGACTCCGTCTTTGAAGTGCTTCTCAACGGCCCTCCACATATCGTCCTCGGTCATCTCGATGATGGCCTTTCCCCTGGCCAGCATCTCTTCCGCTGCCTGATAAATCGGCACCGTCCCGATTGGCACATCAACGGCGTGCATTATGGCATTCCTTATGGAGTCGAGGTCACCGCCGGTGGAGAGGTCCATTATCGTGTCGGCGCCGTACTTGAGGGCAACCTTAGCCTTCTCTATTTCGGCCTTGAGGTCGACGATGTCGCGGGAGGTGCCGATGTTGGCGTTCACCTTGACGCGGACGACATTACCAACCGCGACTGGCTTCACCCAGTCGTGGCGGACGTTGCGGAAGATGACAGTGTGGCCTTTGGCGACGCTCCTCCTGAGCTTTTCGGGGTCTATACCTTCCCTCTCGGCGATGAACTTCATCTCCTCCGTGATTACGCCCCGCTTTGCTTCCTCAAGCTGGGTCATTCCCATCACCCGGTTTTAAAACCTGTTTATAACAAAGTTTTTAAATTTCAAAACTTGTTTTTAGCGGGCCTTAAAAGGTTTTTGGACGCTCGATAGGAAACTTTTTGAAGTTGTAGATACTACGGATTATTGAGGTGACTATATGAAAAGAGTAACAGTAGTCCTTTTCCTGATACTTGCCGTGGTGTCAACGTCGGTTTTTGCGGCCTCTCAGATTCCCACGGAGTCCACCGAATACTATGGAGTAAGGGTGAACTACTACAGGAGCTTTATCTTCAAGCCTTCTTTCGAGGTTGAACTGCCCACCGATGGTCCGGCGACGGTTACTGTCTCAATGCTTATGCCCAACGGCTCTCTGATGGACCTGGGAATTTATTCCGGCAAGGGCAAGATCTCGATAGACTTTTACCGTGTGCTTTATGCCATGCACAAATGGAGTAAGTACTTAACGGCCGAAAGCATCGACCCGGGGAGCGTGAAACCTTCTCTGCTCCTGCTGGGGACTACTGTTGACAGAGATGGCAATCTGAATTACTTCATGAAAACGATTCCCCTCACTGTTGACAAGATCGTATCCAGAATGAGGGTCAAGGTCCAACTTGACAGCAACGTTATTGGCAGACTTTACGAGAAGAAAGAAGTCATGAAGATACTGCAGGACCATGGGAGTGTAACCTCAAAGGAAACCAGAGAAACCATCGGCGTCTCCTCTGAGGGCTCATCGCTTCTCCAGTCCTCCTGTTCGCCAGTGTTCTATGAGGGTAATGATCGGACGTGGTACTGCTTTGAGTGGCTTCACAAGAAGACATTAGGGACAGCCAGCATCATCCCAGTGGCTGCGTTCCAAGTGACCGGCGATACCGATAAGGTGAATAGCATTTTTATTTCTTTGAACTACGATGCAATATCTGACAATAATGCAGAGCTGGCTTTTTCTGCAGTTGGAGCTGTTGAGAAAGGTGGTGTCAGCGGTTCGGTGGAAGGAAAGATCCTTGGTTATTCGTATACAATAGACAGGAGATCACTCAGAATTCCAGAATCGACGGTTAAGATATGGGGTTCAGAGTTAACATCACCTTCTGTTATCGGGGCAGGGCTTAGAGGAAGCGCTATATTCGCTAAGTACCAGCTCTATAGAGTTGATTATATTAACGGTGAAGTTTGGAACAAGAAGCCTCTTGATACTTACGCCTATGTGGTTCTTGGAAAACCCGATGAAAAGGACATGCGCTTAAGGAAATTCGTTGAAGTGGGATGGCCGAGAAAGAGCGGTGGGCCAATGAGTAGAACCATGTGGTTTGTACATTGGTACTGGGATATCAGAGATAACATGGAGAGTAAAGGAGGAATCCTCACTAATACTTACTACTTTGGCCACAGGGTAAATACTCTTCCACTGTTTTCGGCTTCGGCGCCGGTATTGGGCATCATTGGAAGCGAAAACACAAAAGTTACACCATTCACCTTGGCGATAGGTATGGGATTAACCAAAGAAACAAGAACGTCTTCACTAGTCAGCATCTCATTGGCATTGAAAGAGATGTACAAAGATACCAACGTGCGTCTCGCAATATACTCCAGCAAAGTTAGGCTTGAGTATAAGGGTAACAAATATCCCCTCACTGGAATGTTCGGAGACGTCTTCATCCCCGGAGATTCTGGCTACAGCCCGCCCTGTGACCCGCACACGGGTTATTGCCCCACGGTGACCCCCAGCGATTCGACAGAGAGCTGAGGTTTTATTTTTTCCTTTTGATTCCTTCAGGACTTCAATCACCCGGTTTTAAAACCCGTTTATAACAAAGTTTTTAAATTTCAAAACTTGATTTTTAGCGAACCTTAAAAGGTTTTGGGTGGTAATGATGAGGGAGACGGAGATAAGCAGGGCGATAATCGAGGCCTATGCCGAGGAGTTTCTCGAAAGCCTGAGCCTCGACGTCGCTATTGTGGGCGCGGGTCCCTCGGGAATGGTTGCCGGCTACTACCTCGCCAAGAACGGGGTCAAGGTTGCGGTCTTCGAAAAGAAGCTCTCCATCGGCGGCGGAATCTGGGGCGGCGCGATGGGATTCAACAAAATAGTCGTGCAGGAGGAAGCGAGGGGAATCCTCGACGAGTTCGGGATAACGTACAGGCCCTTCAGGGACAGCCTATATGTGGCAGATGCAATCGACACGGCAACAACTATAGCGAGCAAGGCTGTAAAGGCCGGCGTGAGGTTCTTCAACATGGTTGAGGTCGAGGACCTGGTTGTCAAGGACGACCGAGTAGCCGGGATAGTAATCAACTGGACGCCGGTTCTCATGACGGGCCTTCACGTTGACCCGCTCACCGTCGAGGCTAAGATTGTAATCGATTCAACGGGCCACGGGGCGCAGGTAAGTCAGCATCTCGTCAGGCGCGGCCTGCTTGAGGTTCCCGGGGAAGGCCCGATGTGGGTCGAGATGGGTGAGGAGCTGACCGTTAAACACACGAGGGAAATCTTCCCCGGCCTCTATGTCACCGGAATGGCCGCGAACGCGATAAGCGGTGCCCCGAGAATGGGCCCGATATTCGGCGGAATGTTCCTGAGCGGGAGGAAAGCGGCCCTCGAAATCCTTGAGAAGCTGAGGTGATGGGATGGCCGTTTTGATAATAGCGGGCCTCGATACCGGGGGCGGGGCAGGTTTAAAGGCGGACATCGAGACGGTCTCGGCTCTGAGCGAGCACCCGCTCCTCGTTTTGACTGCAGTTACCTATCAGAACCCCGAGAAGGTTTCCGGCTATTTTTCCCTTCCAGCGGAGGTCGTGAAAAACCAGATACGGGCCGTTAGGGGGCACTTTGATATTAAGGCAGTCAAGGTGGGCGTGCTTGGGAGCGGGGAGATAGCGAAGGCAGTTGCCGAGGAGACGGAGGGCTTAACGAGGGTCTTCGATCCGGTGATGGCTTCGAGCACCGGGGAAAAGTTAATAGACGACATCGACTCACTCAGGGTCCTCGTGAAGGGTTCAATCGTTACCCCAAACGTCCCGGAGGCCGAAGCTCTAAGCGGTATTGAAATCCACTCCCTCGAGGACATGAAGGACTCCGCCAGGTTCATCGCCAGAACTCTGAAAGCGGAAGCGGTTATAGTCAAAGGCGGGCACCTGGATCTGACAGATATCCTCCACTGGAACGGGGAGTTCTTCGAGTTTAAGGGAAGAAAAGTTGATGGCTTCACCCACGGGACGGGCTGTGCCTTCTCCTCGGCTTTAACCACTTTCCTCGCCAAGGGCCTTGAGCTTCCCGAAGCTGTCGAAAGGGCCAAGCGCTTCGTCGAAAACTCCATACGATTCTCAAAGGCCGAAGCGAAGGCTGTCAATCCCCTCTGGGAACTACAGAGGGATGCCCACCGCTGGAGGGCGAGAGAAGAGCTTGAAAGGGCGGTTCAAGAGCTGGTGAATCTCGGTGAAAGACTTAACCCCTACCTCCCCGAGGTGGGGGCGAACTTCGCGCTGGCGACTCCCTTTGGAGAGGTCTTCGCGGTGAAGGGCAGAATCGTCCGCTACGGAAAAACGATAAAACCTGTCGGACCGGTCGGGTTGAACGCCAGCGACCACCTGAGGAGGGCTTTGCTCAAGATGCGTGAGTTCTATCCTGAAGTCCGGGCCGTCATGAACTTGCGCTATTCGGAAGGGTTGATAGAGCATGCCAGAGCTATTGACTTCTTCGTTTCCTTCTACGACCGCAAGGAAGAGCCTGAGGATTTGAAGAGGGCCGAGAAGGGCACGATGGAATGGGGCATCGAGGCGGCGGTAAAGAGAGTCGGAAGGAGGCCCGATATAATCTACCATCTCGGCGACTGGGGCAAGGAGCCGATGGTTCTGATCTTCGGAAGGGACTCGCGGGAGGTGGTGGAGAGGGTCAGGGCGCTCGTTTCCTGAGCTTTATGTAAACCTCCACGTGCCCCCGGGAAGGCATCAAAGTTCTCCTCCGTTAGGGCCCTTCGGTAGGACCATCCCTTAGTTCTTCAGCGCTCAGCTCGCCGACATCAGAGGGCGGCTTTGATTCGAGGCGGTTCTCAACGAGGATCAGCGGTTGTGCCTAGCTTGAAAACGCTATCCTATCTCCGGGGATTCGAGGGCAACCAATAAACGTCTCACCACATTTAAAGCCGTGACCGGCCTGGGGTCAGGCAAACGCGCACAGCACATCGAAGAAAGCCGACCCAAACCAGTGAAGAAGAAAGCTCGGAATAAAACTGTTCCCCTTTAAATCCATTTTTGCGAAGATTATTCCTGCGACGAAGGCGTAGGGTATCTCCACACCGGGTTTCCCCAGGTGAATCAAGGTGTAGGGGATGTCCTGAAGAAGGATGGCAAGCCACTCGTTTTTCCGTGATAGGGGAAATAGCAGGACTCCCCGGTAGAAAGCCTCATGGGCGAACATGATGATCCCCATCACAAGTTCATTCACCATGAAGTCCACCGTGGAGGAGTAAGAGAAGATCGGATAGTAGCTTCTCATCTCCGGAATCGTAAGACCGTAAAAGCTGATAGGGACTGAGGCGGCGAAAAGGAGCAGGAGCATAGTCCAGCCATTCCGATTTGGGACATTGAACCCAAGTTCCCCGGGTTTAAACTTTAAGAGAACGGAAGCTATCAAGGGAAGAACCACGTAGCCTACAAAATCGTAGGCCGCCCATTCAAAGATCCCAATTCCCCTGTGCCATATGAGCGGCACAAAACCCAGTGAGAGCAGGTAAAGGACCCAGGGATTCCGTTTGAAATTCATAGGGAGAGATTAGGGGCGGAAAATAAAAGCTTTAGCCTCACTCTTCAGCTTCCTCCCCCTTAGCTTCAGCGGCCTTTGTCCTCTTTTTGCTCGTTGTCTTTCTGGTAGTGGCCCTTCTGGTCTTCCTGCCTTTGGTGCTCCGCTTCTTGGGCTTCTCATTGGGTTCTTCTCCCTGGGATTTTTCCTCCTCTGGTTCAACTTCCCCCTCTGCCGTTTTTTCTTCGATTCCCTCTTCCGTCTCCGCTTCTTCCACGAGGGGTTCACTGGCTTCCTCTTCAATTCCGGTGACTTCTTCCTCTTCTTCGCCCTCCTCGGCAGGCGGCTTAAGAAGCTCGTCGACACTCGGCTTGAATTCGGTCTTCTCGTAGCCGATGAACTTGAGGTCGCTCTCCAGTATCAACTCCCCAAGGACGAGGGTGTTCTTGTCCACCTCCTCTTGGATGGGTGTGAAATCGATCTTAACGTCATTCTCACCGACCTCGATGATGACTTTGTCCCCATCGACCTTGGGCATGCGGAGTTCAATAAGGGCCTTGACCTTCTCTATTGGGTCTTCGACCTTCTCTAGGATCTCGACTTCGTAGAGGAGGTGCTTTCCGGCAAGCGGATGGTTGAAGTCAACCCTCACGCGACCGCTTGAGACACTGAGGACACGGCCCCGGAGTTTCCTGCCCTCATGGGTGTCGATCTCAACATCCATACCAGGAAACGGGTAGAGTCCTTCCCGGCGGAACTGGCCGAGGGTGAAGGTTTTTATGAGCCGGGGATCGCGCTTACCGAAGCCCTTCTCGGGTGGGACGATTATCTCGTACTTTCCTCCTACCTCAAGTCCCTCAATTTGCTCATCAAGACCCTTAAGAACATGACCCGCTCCGACCGCTATCGGAACCGGTCCGTATATGCCGCCTTCCTTATAGATCCCCGCCTCCTTGGCGATATCTTCCGAAGTGGTGTCGAACACCTCCCCCGTTTCTTTTACCCTTCCGGTGTAATGGAGCCTTATGACGTCACCCTTCTGAACCTTGACCATTATCATTACCTCCCTTTTCCGCTCTAACCCCGATTGAATCGGTCGCTTTTTAAGCTTTTGCCGTTTTCCGTTGGAGCCAAAGATGCCCGAGGTAATCGTGTGGTTTAAATCCAACGCAAGATGAAGGCGATAACCTAATAAAATCTGCCGTGAAGTTTCCCTGGTGGTGGAGAAAATGCCCATAAGAGTGTACAACACCCTGACAAGGGAAAAGGAGGAGTTCAGGCCAATACACGACGGTGAGGTCAGGATGTACGTCTGTGGCCCGACGGTTTATGATTACACTCACCTAGGTCACGCAAGGACCTACATAGCCTTTGATGTGGTGAGACGATATCTGGAGCACCACGGTTACACGGTCCTCATGGTCATGAACTTCACGGACATAGACGACAAGATCATCAGACGCGCCAGCGAGACGGGAGAAGATCCCAAAGAACTCGCCGAGAAGTTTCTGAGATACTTCCTCGACGACATGGCTGCCCTTAAGGTCAAACCGGCGGATATCTATCCGCGCGTTACCGAGCACATAGAGGAGATAATAGACTTCGTGAAGAAGCTCCAAAAGAAGGGCTATGCCTACGAGGGCTCTGATGGCGTTTACTTTGAGGTTCAGAGGTTCAGGGACTACGGAAAGCTCAGCGGGATAAAGCTTGAAGAGCTCAGGAAGGGCGCAAGAGTTGAGCCCGGTGAGGGCAAGAAGAACTCTGAAGACTTCGCCCTCTGGAAGAAGGCCAAGCCCGGGGAGCCCAAATGGGAAAGCCCATGGGGCGAGGGAAGGCCCGGCTGGCACATCGAGTGTTCCACGATGAGCACCAAGTACCTCGGGGAGAGCTTCGATATCCACGGCGGCGGCAACGACCTCATCTTCCCGCACCACGAAAATGAGATAGCCCAAACCGAGGCCTGCACCGGCCACGAGTGGGTCAAGTACTGGCTCCACACCGGCTTCCTTATGATAAACGGGGAGAAGATGAGCAAGAGCCTCGGCAACTTCGTGACCATAAGGGAGATGCTCGAACGCTACGACCCGGAGGTCATCAGACTCTTCGTCCTCCAGAGGCACTACCGCTCGCCGCTCGACTACACTGAGGAGGGCATGGAGCACGCCAGGAACAACCTGGAGAGGCTCTACAACACCCTAGAGAACATCCGCGTGGCCATGGAGAAGGGAGAGATTTCCTTTAAGTGGGGCAAAGAGGAGTTCGAGGCCTACGAGGCGATACGGAACGCGAGGAAGAAGTTCTACGAGGCGATGGACGACGACTTCAATACCGCTGAAGCCATGAAAGCTGTCTTTGAGGCCAGCGGCGCGGTAAACAGGTACCTCAGCAGGGTCGAGAGGCCGAAGGAGAGCATCCTCCGCAAGGCGATGGAGTTCTTCAGGATCGTCAGTGAGGTCTTCGGAATCTTCGAGGACTACTTCAGGGAGCAGAAGGCAGGCGAGGAGGAGGCTTTGATAGAGCTCCTTATAAACGTCCGCGCCCAGCTCAGAAAGGAGCGCAACTTTGCTTTGGCCGACAGGATACGGGCAGAACTGCGGGAGCTCGGCATCCAGCTCGAAGACACACCGCAGGGAACGATATGGAAGAGGGTTAAGGTCTGATCTCCCCTCCCTCTTTTGCCATATTTACGTCAAAGCTCCGAGCGTAACGCTTAAATATAACCTCCTCTTTGCTCCGTTAAGGGAAATCCAATGAAGAAGTTTCCGGCTTACCTCGCTTCTTGGAACGACATTGAGAGATGGGCAAAAGAGGGCGCTTGGAGGGTACTGGAGGGGGACTGGAGGCCTGACGTCATAGTCGGCCTCGCAAGGGGCGGCTGGATCGCTGCAAGACTCTACTGCGACTACCTCGGCGTCAAGGACTTGGTTAGCCTCAAGGTCGAGCACTGGGGCGTTACAGCAACTCCAGACGGAAAAGCCAGACTCAAGTACGGAAGCAACTACGACCTTGGAGGCAAGAAGGTTCTCATAGTGGACGACATCAGTGACACGGGAGAGAGCCTGACGCTCGCCAAGAACTACGTTGAGGGACAGAATCCAGCGGAGATAAGGGTCGCAACGCTCCTCACGATAAGGGGCTCGCGCTTCAAGCCGGACTACTACGGTGAAGAGATTGACTGGGCTTGGATTGTCTTTCCGTGGAACTTCGTCGAGGATATGGTCAACCTCGTAGGTAACATCTTCGAGGAAAGGGAGGCTCTAACCACGGATGAGATTGTGGGGCTGTTCAAAGACCTTCACGGGATAGATGTTCCGAAGGGCCGGCTGGAGGAGGCCCTCCGCATGGCCGAAAGAAGGAAGGTTTTTAAATTTCGGGAGGGCGCCTGGCGCAGGGCATGATGAATTCATGGAAGTGATAGCTTGAATAAGGAGAAGAAGGTCGAGGAGATCAAGAGCCATAGCGTTTACGCTAGGGAAATCTACGACATGCACAGCGACAGCATAGACAGGGTTCTCGAAGACTACGACGACCTAAAGGAGGACTACCTGAACGACCACTCGCGGGCTAGGATAGTGCGCATAGTCTTCAACGAGGACAACGGGCTCCCGCTGGCGATAGAGTTCAACAGAAAGGACGATAGCTTCAAGGGATTCACGATAGCCATCGGCAAGCCCCATATAAGGAGCGGAGGAAACGGAAAGGAAGGGGAGAAAAGGGTCACCCCTCAGGAAGGTGCCAGTGGTTGAGAATAGAAACCGATTTCTATCCCCTTCTTACTCCATATTTCGTAGCTGCTGAGGTAGTAGGTGGGGTTCTGGAAGAGCGCCGTCAGGTCTCTGTTCGCTCCTGCTATCCATACGATGTAGTTCCTTGGATCTTTCGGATTTCTGATCGCAATCAGGATGCTGGCCTTGTCCACAGGGCTAAAGTAACAGTGAGCGATGGCGACGTTGCCAAAGGAGGCCCTCTTTGGGGAGTTCGTTGGAAGAAGTAGAAAGCTGTCGGATACCCACCTGAATTCCCAGCTGGTGTTCCGCCAGAGGGCCCATTCTCCATTGATCTTTCTGAACCTTATCGGGAAGGCCCCCTGCATCTCCCTGGCGAGGGCGTTGGAGACCGGTCCGCCCACAATGACAAGGTTGCTCCTGAGATCGTCGGGGGTAACCTCAACATCGGACTTGACATCGACCTCGACCCCCTCCGGCCAAAGCGAGTAGAACTTCATCAGGTTCTCGGCTATTGCCCGGGCAGTTTTTCTGTCGTGGAGGGTTCCGGTCGGGTCGGGGTTCTGGGTTCCGTAAACGATCACGACTCTCCCGGCCTGAGCCCCCCTGTCGAAGGCCCTCAGAGGGGTGACCGGAACAACATTCTGATAAATCTCAGCGGCTTTCTCTGGGGGTATGGTTTTCCTTAGGTACCTCAGTATCTGGGGGACGCAGGAGGTGAAGTTGCCAGCCTCCCCTGTCTGCACTTTAAGGGCACACTCACGGGTCTTGGAGAACAGAGCCCATACCCAGAACTCGCCCCAGGCCTCCTGCATGTCCATGGCGAGCAGGCTGTAGTTCTCGTTGATATGGAAAAGGGCAAAATCTTCCCAAGAATCGGCGAAGCTTTCGTAGAGCATGCCGATTGGGTTCCAGAAATGTATGTCGTACTTCGCGAGATACGGCATGTCGTTTTCTATGGTCTTCTGAAGGTAAGTGAGGTTCTCAAGAGTGTCGTGTTCTTCGTAGAGCTCCTGGAGGGTCACGTCATGGCCCAGCTCGTGGTATATGAAACCCAAGTACAACAGTTCATCTAGGCGGGTGCTGTTCATAATATCCCGATTAAGGGAAAGCCCGAACATGGTGTCCCTGGCGGTTTTGAAGCTCCAGGTTGTTCTCTGAGGCGTTCTCCTGACCAGGGGGAGAATTCCGCCAGCACCCCACACCTGGACACCGTCGATTACCGGGTCAAAGCTGTGGCCGTGAACCGCCAATAGAAACGGGTGCTCAAAGCGATACTCGACATTCGAGAATCCGGAGTAGTTTGCCATGAACCCATCAGGAGGGAGTAGATGAAGGGCTGCCGTGTAGATGTTGAGGCCCTCCCGGTAGTAGTCCACGTGAGAGCTGTAGAACGCCATGAAATCGGTTTTCCTAGCGAAGTCCCTCAGAGCGGGTAGGAAGTCGTCATCGAACCAGGGAACTCCAGAAGGGACGCGGGGCTTTATTTCTGGAGGGTTTGAGCAGAGAAGGAGGTAGTACTCTATCATCATAAGCTGGTAGTCCCTTTGTGGAATTGAAGTGTAGTTCTCAAGGTATCCCCTGAGGAGCCTAACGGCGGGGTGGTCTCGGTAGGGGCCGAAGTACGAGTCGATATCGTCGAGATAACCACCCCGATCTATCACGAAGGTGTCGTTTCTCCCGAAGGCAAGATAATAAACCACCCCAAGAAGTTCGGCGTTTGGGTTTATCTCCACGGTAACCCTCTGATCAACTGAGTACTGGGCGGTACCAACTGCAGCCGTTAGCGGTGTTGTTATAAGGCAAGAGAGGATTATTAACACGAACAGTCGCTTCATGACAACACCCCGTGGTATTGTGTACGTGAACTTATAAATTTTCCGGCACATTTTAAAGCCCAAGCGAGAGAGCGAATTCGGGTGACCGGAAATGCGGTTAAGAGCGCTGGTTCCAGTCCTCCTGCTCATAGGAATGTCAATACCCACGGCAACCGCCGCCGATCAGCACCCCCTTGTGGTGACAACAATAGCCCCCCTAGCCAGTATAGTAAAGGAGGCCTTTGGAGGTTCGGTTGGGGTGACGTACATAATCCCACCCGGTGCTGACCCGCATGAGTACCAGCTCAGCGCGGATCAGATAAACCTCCTGGAAAGGGCGGACGTTGTGGTGACCACCGGAGGCCATCTACCGGTTGAGAAGAAGATAGCGGAGCTGGTGAGGGAGGGAACCATCCAGGGACAGGCACTATTCATCGAGGATTACAAGGCGGAGGGATTTCACTACCTGCCCGAGACGTGGTACCACGGCAAGGACAATCCCCACGGGGTCTGGCTTGATCCCTACAACGCCATATCTATAGCCGCCGCCACTGAAAAGGCCCTTGAAAAGGTTGACCCCGCCAAGGCAGATCTCTACCGGGCGGACTTTCAGGCCTTCAGGACCAGAGTATTGGAGGTCGTAAAGGCGTACGGGGCAATGGTGGAAGAGAACAGGACGGCAATCATACAGATGCCACCTGATGAGTACGCCGTTCACTGGCTTGAAGTGGAAACCGTGGCCGCAATAAAACCGGAGGAGGAAGTGCCCGCGGTAGGTGTGGACACGCTCCTTCCCAAGGCGGAGAAAGCCAACCTCATAGTTTACGGTAGGAACAGCCCCGAGCAGTTAAAGAAAGCCGCAGAGGAGCTATCGGAGAAGAGCGGGAAGCCAACCGCAGAGATAACGGTGTTCTGGGCCAACAAAACGTACACGGATGTGCTGATAGAGAACACGGTCGCAGTTCTCAGGGCCCTGGGCGGAAAACCGCAGGTGAAAATGGTCCAAAGAAGGGGCAACCTCACCACCTACGTGTTCCTCTCCCTTCTGGTGGGCATCATGCTGGGTGCGGCGGTCGGGGTCATACTTAAGAGATGAAAAAGAGGTAAAATACAAGAGAGTGGGGACATCACTCCCTCTTGTACGGCCTGCCGTCCCACTTTGGCGGCCTTGCCCTTCCTATTATGCCTGCAACGACTATCAAGGTCACGATATACGGGAGGGTGGCTATGAACTGCCAGGGTATCGTTCCCGCTAGCCAGGGGTTGTTCTGTATGTAGATGGAGAGGTTGTCAAAGAACCCAAAAATGAATCCCCCGATCAGAGCCACAAGCGGGTTCCACCCACTGAAGACCATGTTAGCGAGCGCGATGAAACCCCTCCCCGCGGCTATCGTCTTGGTCACGGTCCCAAGCCAGTCCACGCTCAGGTAAGCCCCTGCAATCCCACTCAGGGCTGATGCTATCAAGACAGCGGTGAAGCGGTACAGCTCAACGTTGATGCCCAGAGCGTCCGCGGCTTCAGGGTTTTCACCTACGGAACGAATGCGGAGACCGAACGGTGTTCTGAAAAGTATCCACCAGGCAAGGGCGGCCACGATGAAAGTTATGGGTACCATGGGGCTGAGGGAGTTTCCAAACGCGTCCATCCAGAGGGGGCTTATCTGGGCGTAGCTTGGAACCTGGTGCTGTCCCGCCGTACCCCAGTACGCGAGGATTCCAAACGCAACACCGCCGTAGCCGATGAGGTTTATACCGATACCGGGTATAACGTGGTCCCCCTTGAAGTAGACGGTTATCACACCGTGAACGGCACCTAGGGCCAGACCAGTCAACGCACCACCGAGCAGACCAACCCAGCCGCTGTGGGCCATCTCTGCAAAGATAGCTCCAAAGAACGCCGAGAGCATCAGAATCCCCTCGTATCCTATGTTGACCACACCTGCCCGCTCGCTGATAGTCGCGCCAACACTGGTGAGGACGATCGGCACCATCGCGGCCAGTGACCCAAGTACAAGACCCACAATCATGGTCTCGTTCATGGTCCTCCCCTCCTGAAGAGCTTTGTGAAGAGGTCAAGAAGTCCCGGAACCGCAACGGCAACTATTATGATACCCTCGATGACCTTGACCATCTCAAGGGGAACACCGGTCTGCTGCATCTGTGTGGCACCGGCGTTCAGGGCGCCGAAGAGTATACCCGCGAAGATTATACCGAGGGGATGATTCCTGCCGACCAGCGAAACGCCTATTCCATCGAAACCGTAGCCGTAAACGTTGGCAAGTCCCTGACTTATTGAGTAGCTAGGAGGTATGCCCATTACCTGAACCGCGCCGGCCAGACCCGCGGTCATTCCACCTATCAGGAAGGACCACACCATCGCGATCCTCGGGTTTATGCCCCCGTACTCCGCGGCCCTCGGGTTCTGCCCGCTGGTTCTGAGTTCGTAGCCGAGTTTCGTGTGCCACATGACCACGTAAACGATGATCGCCGCTATCACCGATATGACAAATGCAAGCGAGAGTGTTGAGTTCTGAACGAGGAGTGGAAGTCTCGCTCCTGGAGGTATCGGCACGGTGCTATTCTGGTTCTGAGGATTGGCAAGGGCGCTGAGGGCCAGCCAGCTGGCTATGAAGAAGGCAATCCAGTTGAGCATTATTGTCGATATGACCTCGTGAACGCCACGGTACACTTTAAGCACCGCAGCGGGAAGCATCCAGAGGGCCCCAACGAAAAGTCCACTTAAGATGCCAGATACTGGATCCTGAAGGGTTTGAGTAGCGGCAACGGCGGCTATGGCCCCAAAGTAAACGGCCCCCTCCGCACCTATGTTGAAGAGGCCTGTTCTGGCACCGATTGCAAAGGTAATGGCAGTTAGTATCAGCGGGGTGGACTTACTGAGGGTCTCAGCCATATTCCCCATGGAGCCAAAAGAGCCCTGTAGCAGGGCCCGGTATGCCGCAACGGCATCGTAACCACTCAGCCAGAGGACTACAGCTCCAACGAGTGCACCGATCATTATCGCAAGAACACTCTCACTAAGCGGTTTCCAGTAGCTCCGCAACTCGTCCGAGACGTTCATGCCTTCACACCTCCCATCATGAGGCCTATCTGCTCCTCTGTCACCTTGGTGGGGTCGACAACTCCCATAAACTGCCCCTCATACATAATGGCCATCCTGTCGCTGAGCTGGAGCACCTCATCAAGGTCCGCTGAAACGAGCAGAACCGCCTTACCCTCGTTCCTCAGCTTGACAAGGTAGTTCCGGATGTACTCGGTCGATGCAACGTCCACTCCACGGGTCGGCTGTGCCGCAACGATGAGCTCCGGCTTCTTACTAACTTCCCTCGCCACTATGAGCTTCTGCTGGTTTCCTCCGCTGAGAGATTTAACCGGAGCCCTGGCACCGGGCGAGTTGATGTCGAATTCCTCCACGAGGAGCTTTGTGTGATTCTCCACCTGTTTCCAGTTCATGAGCACACCGGCCCGGGAAAACTCCTTCCACCAATGCATCCCGAGTATGGCGTTCTCCATCACCGTCATTTCTAGAATCAATCCCATATGTGTCCTATCCTCAGGAATATGGGCGATACCGATCTCATAGAGGTCCCTTGGATTTTTACCTGTTACGTCCATGTCGCCGACCTGTATTTTGCCCTTTTCCACTTTCCTCAATCCGGTTATCGCCTCGATCAGCTCACTCTGTCCGTTGCCCTCCACACCAGCTATTCCAAATATCTCCCCCGCCCTTACGTCAAAGGATATCCCTCTAACCGCGTCTTCACCACGATCGCCCTTTACCCAGAGGTCCTCCACATGAAGGATAGCCTCTCCAGGCTCTTTGGGTGGTTTTTCGATCCTGAGAACAACGTCCCTGCCAACCATCATTCTGGCTAGGAGCTGGGGGGTCGCATCCTTTGTCTGCACGGTTCCGATGACCTTCCCCCGTCTTATGACCGTTACCCTGTCCGTTATCTCCATGACCTCGTTGAGCTTGTGGCTTATGAATATTATCGTTTTTCCCTGGCTCTTCAGCTTTTTAAGCACCGCAAACAGCTCTTTAACCTCTATGGGGGTCAGGACTGCGGTGGGCTCGTCAAGTATGAGGAGGTCAATGTCTCTGTAGAGCATCTTCAGTATCTCGATCCTCTGCTGGATACCCACTGGAAGGTTCTCAACGGGGACATCGAGGGGGACCTGGAAGTTCAGCTCATCCATGAGACTCTGAAGCTTTTTTCTAGCGTTGTCTACGTTTATTCTTGAGAGCAGGCCGTGTCCCTCCCTGCCAAGGATGATGTTCTCGAGGGCGTTGAAGACCTCAACGAGCGTGAAGTGCTGATGGACCATTCCAATACCGCTGGCCAGCGCATCCGCGGGGCTCTTAAAGCTGGTTTCCTTTCCGTTTAAAAGGATCGTCCCCTTCGTAGGCTTGAGCATACCGAACAGGATTTTCATCAGGGTTGTTTTGCCGGCTCCATTCTCACCCAGAAGGCCGAGTATCTCGCCTGTGTATACCTGAATATCAACCCCCTTCAGGGCCTTTGTGCCGTCGGGGTACACCTTTACAATGTCCCTCATCTCAAGCAGTGGAGTCTCTTTTTCCACAGGAATCACCCCCCAGAACAAAGGAAAGAAAAAAGATCAGTGTGTGTGGTTCTTGTAATAGTTCAGGGCCCAGTAAGCACCGAAGCGGTACCCACCCTCGAACTTGTAGAGAACCGGTATCTCCATTCCAAGGACGATTCCTATGGTGTTCTTGTGGTCATTGAGCGTTATAAGTGTGGCAAGAGCTCCTGCGAGTGCCGAGCCCTCATTCTCCTTGAAGAGGACCATCTGGACGTTGTGAGGCATCTTCGGGTCGTAGCCGTCTATGAGGACGAACCTCTGCTTGGGGTACTCGGCGGCGACTTTCTTAACGGCGTCCGTCATCATGAACCCGACGGCGATGATTATGTCGAACTGGCCCGTTTTGGCCAGGCTCTGGAGGTTGGTGTAGTAGTCGTTCGGGCTGTTGCTCTGGAGTTGGGTGAGCTGGAGTCCGAAGTCCTTGACGGCCCGGCTGGCACCGAGGTACGCCATGTCGTTGAAGCTCAGATCGCCCCTTCCGCCAACGTCGAATACTATTGCTATCTTCTTGGTGTTCTGCCTCTCGTTCAGTGTCTTGTTGAAGTAGGATTCAGAGGATGGAGAGCTGCCTGCCCACTGCTTTCCAAGGGCTTCCATCGCGGTCCAGTTCTTGGCGTTCCTGAGTTCTTCGATCTGGCTCTTCTGAGTGGCCTTCGGGACTATTATCTTGCCGCTCACAATCTCCTGCTGAAGCTGATCGACAGCCTGCCATATCCACGATGGAATCTGCTGGCGGGTCTTGTTAAGGTAATCAAGGAGCTGCTGCTCGTTCTGGAATCCAAGGTCCTGAAGCTTCTTCTGCCTAACATCAGGTGGAAGTGAGTCAAACATGGTCTTAACGTCTTGGAGGGTGCTGAGCTTGACGCCGCCCTCTTTGAGACCCAGCTCAACAACCCCTCCCTTGAACTGGTTCTCTTCCGCGGCCTTAACGGCGTTGTAAACACCGACATCAACGCGCTTCATCATGCTTGCTATTATGACCCCCGGCTTGATCCAGTCCTGGGCTGAGTCAACGCCGATGGCAAACGGAGGACCCATCTTCTTGTTGTTGGCCTTCAGGTAGTCCCCAACCGCTTCAAAAACACCAAGTCCGGTTCCACCTGCTACTTGGTAGATAACCCATGCGCCTTGCTGCAACTGAGCCTGAGCTGCCTGCTTGCCCTTTGCAGGGTCGCTGAAAGAACCCGTGTACGTGTACAGGATGTTTATTTTCGTGGAGGTTGAGTTGCTCCCGCTTATGCAACCGCTTGCCACGATACTAAGGGCCACCAGACCCACCAAAAAGATGCTTAGCCATTTCTTCATGTAGACACCCCTGGGATTTTCTGAACTTATATCCCAACCCGAAATAAATACTTTGTGGTTCTTAAACTGCCGAAAATTTGGGAAAGAATTTTAACTGATAAGTAAAACCCTTTGTGATGCCTATGTTGAAGGAAATTGCGGAGCTCGAAGAGGGAAGGGTCCTACTAACCGGGGACGCCAAGAAGCTCGCCAGGATATACCTCAATGCATGGGTCGGGAGGGGAAAAACTCTTCTTGTCGAGTACCTCCCGTTTCAGGTAAATGGTGATGTGTACATAGGCTCACCCCTTGAAGGAGGGGACTTCGATGCGTACCTGATAGTGAACCCACTATCGCGGCCGAAGAGTGAAAGGGAGAAACTCTACTCCTGGCTCGGGGAGGGAGAGAACAAACTCGTACTCCTGTACGAGCAGAAGTACATCAAGGACTCCATAATCCGTTATCCAATTAAAGAATTCATTGATTATTTAATCGCATATAAACGGGAGACCGTCGGCTTCGAGAGGATAGACGTGATGAAGTTTGAAGCGGGGAGGATCGTTGCAGAAAAAAGCTACGTGAGGAAGTACTGAACTGACTTCATCCCCAATGACGAGCGGTTTCGGGCCTGACGTATGATGACACCAGCTATCGCCGAGGGGTACCACCCGGGGAAATCCTTAAAGGTTCTCTTCCTTCGATGAATTAGGTGATATTATGCTCGGAAAGCTCAAGGAGAAGTTAGGTTCATTTGTAGATAGGGTCTCCCAGACGGAGATCAGTGAGAAGGACGTTGAAAATGCCCTGTGGGACCTGGAGCTTGAGCTACTGGAGGCGGACGTGGCCCTTGAAACCGTCGAGGAGCTGAAGGAAAGGATAAAGGAAAAGCTGGTCGGCCAGAAGGTTAAGATCGGGACCAAAAAGAAAGCCCTCGTTGAGAACGCCGTCAGGGAAGCGATACTTGAGATACTGACACCTGAAAGAAAGATTGACCTGCTGGAAACTATTAAATCCGAAGGAAAGAGGCCATTTGTGATAGCGTTCGTTGGCTTTAATGGGAGTGGGAAGACAACCACAATAGCCAAGCTCGCCCACTGGCTCAGGGGAAACGGTCTCTCCGTGGTTATAGCGGCCAGCGATACGTTCAGGGCGGGGGCGATCGAACAGATCGAAGAGCACGCAAGACGTCTTGGGGTGAAGGTCATTAAGCATGATTACGGTGCCGATCCGGCGGCCGTTGCCTATGATGCGATAGAACACGCCAAAGCCAGGAAAATAGACGTCGTCCTCATCGACACCGCCGGGAGGAACGAGCTGAACAGAAACCTGATGGATGAGATGAAGAAGATAGCACGTGTTGCCAAGCCGGACCTGGTTATATTCGTCGGTGACTCCCTTGGAGGGAACTCCGTCGTTGAACAGGCGAAGCAGTTCAATGAGGCGGTTAAAATAGATGGAGTAATCCTCACCAAGCTCGACGCCGACGCCCGTGGTGGTGCCGCTTTGAGCATAAGCCACGCGATTGGAGCACCGATACTCTTCGTCGGCGTCGGCCAGGGCTACAATGATCTAAAGCCCTTCGACGAGAGGTGGTTCGTAGAGCGGATTTTCGGGGAAGGCTGATCATCAGCAACTGACTGCAAGCCCTCCGAGTATCGTCATTAGCACGATGAAGTCCGGCAGAAGGCCCCCAATTGTGAGCAACGTCTTCTCTCCTTTTCCTTCTTCCAGAACGGCACCGATTAGGAGAGAAACAGGAAAATTAGCTCCTACGCCGTTGCTGAGGCAAGAACAAAGAGATGGAGGAGAGTTCTTCGGGTTTTCATGGTTTTCCACCTTCTGAATTGAGACGGATGTTCCACCCCAGGCCATAGCACAGAGGATAAGCGAGACCACGAGTGACGTGGCTATCAATATCAGCATTTCCGCTCTTCTTATCGGGCCGTCCAGTCTTATACTTGGGAGGCTGTACATGACCACCGAGACTGTTGCAGGTACGAAAAAGGAAATCCATGACCTTTCAAAGATGTCCAAGAGAAGAATCGTTATTAAAACGACGGCAAGGGAAGGAACTCCAAACGCCACGAGTTCACCCCATTTCTTTCAGAGGCCAAGGATGATTGCAATTAGGAACGGTGCTGCTGCGAGAAGGACGAAAGTTGCTGACGGTCCAAAGTTAAAGTTGCAGATTGGATATGGGTGTATTTGAAGGCAGGATGCTTTAACATAATACCTCGAAGGGAGTGAGACCATGAGCAGGAACCCCACGCAGGAAAGAGGAAAGGGTAAAGGAAGTGGTGAAGCTTCATCGGGCTCACCGTCCCCCATTCAAAGGAAAGACGTCGGTGAGTTTTTTAACGTCCTCTCCATTGCCGCTGGCGAGGAGAAGGTACAGGTTGCCATCGTCCCTGACCTCAAGCACGAGAAGATAGTCGTTTCCTCTCCTGAACACCCAGCCCCTGGAAAGACCGTCGGAAAGCTCCCTGACTGCGGTGTAGTCTGAGTTCTTAAGCTTAGAAACGTAAGCGTTCACGATCTCAGTGGGGGACTCTGTGTACTTGAGCCGAAATGCTTCGGTTATCTTTGACTCCTCCGGTTTTTCTCCATACCTCACCTTCGAGATTATAATGGAAGTTTCCTTGGGATACACGTAGACCGCCAGATAAACCCTCCCGGAAAGGGTTACGTTTGAGACAGAGACACCCGGTAGGATTAGACCGGTCCAGTTTTCGGAAAAGCCTTCCAGGGATTTAAAGTAGCACCCTGGCTTCTTCTTCGTCCAGTTGTACGGCTTAAAATTAAAGAACCCGACGAGCACGTGTTCAGCACTTCCATTTACAACCTCATCAAGAGTTATGCCCTTAAATCCTGCTTGAGGAGGATAGCCCGGCCCGATGACGATCGGAGGCTTAACATTGCTGACGTTCACCGGCACCGTTGAAAAGCACTGACTTTCTTCGTTCAGCCCCTTACTTGTAAAAATGCCACCACCTACCAATACTAATACTAAAAGTACTAAAAGCAAAATTGAAAGAAAAAGACGTGAAGCCCTTCTTGTCATCGAATTCACCCCCCTTCTTTAGCTTTGGAGAGAAATACCATTCTCCCAAGATAAAGAACACGATCGGAGCTCCATGGTTCGCTCACCATCCCTTAACACCATACGACCGTGAGTTCAGCCGCTATCATCATACCCACTATAAAGCCCGGCAGAAAGCTCGCAACGCTGAGCAACACTTTTTCCCGCCAGTCCCTCCCAAATCCTCCGCCGACCAGGGCCGAGACAAGGACCAGAACAAACAAAACACCCGGTCCGGTGGTTTTAAAGTAGACGACAATCACCGACAGAAGGGGTAACCCCGTTGAGAGTGCCAATCTCTTCAATGCTGGCTCTCTGAACCGGAGGTACAGGACGAGAAGGACGAGTGCCGGAAGCAGGACCAGGAGAACGAACTCCACTGATGGGGAGTATCTGATCCAGGAAACGCAGGGTTTTCCGGCTCCACCAGTCCAGTTCTCAAAGAAAATCGTGCCTTTCTCAACATAATACTCACTGATGGCACGGCTATTATAGGCAAGTACAAGCTCCCAGACCGTTGCAAAAATAATAGAAAGGACATGTAGAATGAATTCCCTAGGGCTCATGAATTCACCTCCTCTTGGGAACTTTACATCACCTACTTTCACGGACTTCTCCCCCATTGGGTATCTTTAGCACGCACCGTGGAATTGAGCAGATATTACTAATATAAACACCAGCCCCGGTAAAAATCCTCCAAAGGCGAGAATTACCCTATCCCCAATGTCTTTCCCGAGGACGATCCCACTGCTCAAGGAAACGAGCATGAGTAGAATAGAATTGATGGAGAGGTCAAGCATGAAAACTGGTGCCATGGTCGCAGCCAATAGTGAAAACAACATGGAAAGGCCAAGATTTCTAAGTGATGAATCCCTGTGGAAAATATATGAAACTAGGAGCACGAGCGCAGGAAGAAGAACCAGAACAATGAAGATCGGAGAAGGAGAGTACTTCGTCCAACAGACGTAGGGCCTCCCGGCGGAGCCAGTCCAGTTCTCGAACCAGACCATTCCGCCTTTAATATAGTATCCTACAGGAATTTTGAAGGGAAGCATTAATTCCCACACAAAAGCAAAAAAAGGAATGAGGATTCTCAGGAGTTTCATGGGATCACCTCTTTTCAGGGATTATTTTTACAAGGTGAGTATGCGAGCCCCAGTTGCCCCATGTCAAGTAATGGTCATACATGTCCCATCCGCTGTGAATGACCAAATAATCCACTGTGTTAGAATTCCCCACGTACCCTGTTATAACCACACTATGGTCTCCGTAAGGCCCTTGTCCATCCGCTGCGCTTCCACCATTGTGAAGTTGAAGCAGTGCTGGTCTGTAAGAGTTAACTTCCTCAATGACATCATCCTCATTTATGTATCCACCAAACTCCCAGCACAATCCTAATGTGCAAGTGGGTTGCGCATCATAATTGTTCTTAAGAGACCATGAAACTATCCCCTGATCCTTTAATCGCTGATATTCACTTGCAAAGGACTCAATGCCATCACACGCATCGGAACCGGGATATCCACACCACCAAGTCCATCCCTTCTTGTCTTTTGTATCAAACGTCCCCATGGTGTGGTGAAGGATGTCAACCAAAGACGTCATGTACTCCTTGTATTCCTGAGTGTAATAACCGTTTTCATAGATTTCTGGGTGCTCATGGTATGCTATGATCTGAGCGGCGGCAATGGGTGTACATCCGTCCCATATATTCCATGGATCCGCTTTCGGCCCAACATTATTTGGATAGCTTGTTGAGGCTCCTCCCAGATCACCAACTCCTCTGGTGTAAGTCCAATATGAATCTTCTGTCCATACTGGGACATTTGGAATGACTTTGGTTAGCGTTGAAGTTGATAAAACACCCACATCACTTATACCTGTGTCAGTGTCAAATGCTCTCCAAGCACTCGCTACCTGTCTGGGTGAGAGTGCCAATTTAGTGGTTTTTGGAACCGGAACCTGTCTGCCGTAGATGTCCATGGCCTTTCCATTCCCCAGCTCTACGCTGTAGCTCAGCGCACCATAATAGAGCAACTTGTGCCGTTCCCTTAAAAAGCCCTTAATTCTGGCTGTACCAATTCTTCCAAGTCTCCTGCTCGGTGCTTCCCCCTTTCCGAACTCAAGAACCGGGGGCATGTACCTCTGAGCCGCCACGAGTATGAATCCATCGGGCTTACCGTTCACCAGCACGGTGAACTCGTAGGCGCTCCTGGTTCCGTTGGGGAAGTAATACGCCACAGGCCGAGAAAGTTTCGCGTTCTTCCAGTCTTCAAAGTTCGGAATGTTTGAAGACGCCCACTGAAGGTACATCTGAGCGACAGATATGGCTTCAGCTGGCGTCACGGAACCCCCGTGGCCCTTCGGAGGAACCAAGCTCAAAGCTCCCGCGAAGCTACTCAAAACCAGAACCGCAAAAAAAACCACCAACATACGGGTACTCAGTCGGTTCATAATGAACCACCATAAGTCGTATAGTGCAACATCTTAAAAAGTTTTTTGGCCATATATTTTATAATAGACGATTACGTTACCCCTAATAGAAATTAGTGGATATGCTTATACATCTAGTTCCCCAAGAGAATCCTTTTCAATTCCCTGAAATCAACCCTCGCAGTCATGTCTATGTTTATCGGCGTCACACTGACCTTTCTCTCGACCTTCAGGGTGTAGGCGTCCGTTCCGGGCTCAAACTCCGTTGTCTGCCTTCCCACGACCCAGTAGTACGGGTGCCCCCTTGGATCTATACGCTCCTCAACCGTGGGGTTGTAGCGCTTCCTCGCGAGTCTGGTGATGACGATCCCGGTCTCGGAGGTCGCATCGCCCGGCACGTTCACGTTGAGCATGTCAACTCCATCCGGAAGGCCCCTTCTCAGGATGACCTTCGCCATCTCCCTTAGAAAGTGGGCCCCAACCGAGAACTCCACCCCAGCACCGTCCCCGAGCGTCTTCTTCCAGTCAACTTCAAGGCTCACGGCCAGGCCCGGGATATCATGCGTTGCGGCCTCTATTGCCGCCGATGCCGTTCCTGAGACCGTAATCTCGGTACTGAGGTTCTCACCAAGGTTTATGCCGCTGACTGCAAGGTCAAAGCTCCCAAAGCGCGCTATCGCAAAGATGACACAGTCCGTGGGGGTTCCATCTATTCCGTATGCTGTTCTAGCACCGGGGACGTTCACCCGCTTCGCCCTTATCGGCCTGTGGAGTGTCATGGCCCGCCCGCTTGCGCTTCTCTGGAAGAGCGGTGCAACGACATATACCTCACCCAGTTCACTTAACGCTCTGAGGGCGGCCCTTATCCCGTTGGAGTAAATCCCATCGTCGTTGGTGAGTAGTATCCTTGGCATATTTTGGGGTAGACCTCACCTTTAAAAACCCTACCTCTGACCCGGGGTAGGTGAGAGGATGACCTACTGGACGAGCGAGGACAACGTCGCCGGAAACCCCGGAACGGCGCTCTTCATAATCCTGCCCACGATAGGCTGCTACCGCTTCAGGATCAACCAAGCCTGCTACATGTGCGCCTATCCCACCGCGGCACCGAAGGTTAAGTGGAGTCAGGATGCCATAGTGGACTACGTCAGGGAGGCGCTCAAGAAAATCGAGGGTAAAAAAGGCCCCTTCGCGGTCAGAATGTTCACTTCCGGCTCGTTCCTCGACAACGGAGAGCTCAAACCGGAGACGAGGAGAAAAATCTTCGAACTTCTGGCGGGGAGGGAGGACATTGAGGAAATCGTAATAGAGAGCAGGAGCGAACTTGTGAGATACAATGCCGTCAAGGAGCTGGCTGAAATCGTCCCGGACAAGCATTTTGAGGTGGCGGTAGGCCTCGAAACGGCAAACGACGATATTGCTGACGTATCAATAAACAAGGGGAACACCTTCGAGGACTTTGTTAAGGCCGCGGAGATAACTCACGAAGCCGGGGCAACGGTGAAGACCTACCTCCTCCTCAAGCCCATATTTCTGAGCGAGCGCGACGGCATAAATGACGTCAAGGAGAGCATAACCCGGGCAGAACCCTACACGGACACCTTCTCGATAAACATCACGGACATCCAGAAGGGGACGCTCTATGAGAGGTTCTGGGGAAAGGATGAGTACCGCCCGCCATGGCTATGGAGCGCGGTTGAGGTCCTTATATGGGCCAAAAGGCGCTTCCCTGATAAGAGAATCCTGAGCGACCCCGTTGGGGCCGGTTCGAAACGTGGACCTCACAACTGTCTGACCGACTACGACCACATTATCGGGAGGGCCATCAAAAAGTTCTCGGCCACACAGGATCTGAGCCACCTTGAGAACCTCAAGCCGGAGTGCAGGGAGGGGTGGAGCTACATCGTCGAGAACGGGCTTTTGGACTGGCAACTGGTAACGTGGTAGGTGCGCGAAGAAATTTTGATCCCAAAAGGCACTTAACCCCATTTTTTCACAATCACAGCACCCTACCCGACCGTTCTTCTTTACCTGTTAATGTTCATCCACGAAAGGTTTAAATGTTGACAAACGTAAAAGGACCTAACAGAACGCAGGTGATAGTTATGGCAGATGCCGAAAAGAGAACCGTGGTCGTTAGGGAAGGTTACTTGGTTACCGGGAAGGCGGAGGAAATCGTTGAGATAGACATCGACACTTTTCTCTGCAAGGGGTGTGGGGTCTGTGTCGAGATGTGCCCCCGGAAGGTCTTTGAGTGGAGCAAGGACCTGAGCGAGAAGGGTGTCCACTACCCAATCCCAGTCAACGCGGACAAGTGTGTTAAGTGCAAGCTCTGCGAGCTTCTATGCCCCGACTTCGCAATAGCGGTAAGGTGGTGACCATGATAATCAGGGGCGACGAGCCCGAACAGCTCCGGCTTCTGAGAAGGCTGTACAAACCGGGGAACTACTTCATGCAGGGAAACGAAGCACTCTCGTACGGGGCACTTTTTGCAGGATGTCGCTTCTACGCGGGTTACCCCATCACACCATCGAGTGAAATCGCCGAAACCATGGCCCGGGAACTGCCGAAGCTCGGCGGCTACTACCTCCAGATGGAGGATGAGATAGGGAGTATCGCTGCGATGGTTGGTGCCTCATGGACTGGGTTCAAGGTCATGACCGCCACGAGCGGCCCCGGGTTCAGTCTCATGCAGGAGAACCTCGGCTACGCCGTGATGACCGAGACCCCCCTCGTTCTGGTCGACGTCCAGAGGAGCGGGCCGAGCACGGGACAGGCCACGAAGGGCGCACAGGGCGACTTCTTCCAGGCTAGGTGGGGAACTCACGGCGACCATCCGATAGTGGCCGTTTCCCCGACGAGCGGACAGGACGCATTCTGGGAGGTTATAAGGGCATTCAACATCGCCGAGAAGCTTAGGACCCCGGTGGTCTTTCTGTTCGATGGTGTTCTGGCCCACACCAGAGAGCGGGTCACCATACCCTCAGTGGAGGATGTGAAGATAACCTACCGCAAGCTTCCGGATAACGAGGAAGAGGCAAGGCTCCCCTTCGGCGATCCCCACGGGGACGGCGTCCCGCCGATGCCCCTCTTCGGGAAAGGTTACTTCACCCACGTCACCGGCTCGACCCACAAGGAGACCGGCCTTAGGGACGTTTACACGCCGGAGGTTCACGATAAGCTCGTGAGGAGAATCCACCGCAAGATCGAGAAGAACCGCGAGGTTTACGAGAAGTACGAGGAGCACTTCACGGACGACGCCGAGATACTCGTCGTCAGCTGGGGCGTTACCGCTAGACCAGCCCTCGGAGCGGTTCTCCGAGCGAGGAAGGAGGGAATAAAGGCCGGTCTCTTCGTGCCGAAGACCGTCCACCCGTTCCCGGCGGAGAGGATGCGTGAGCTGGCCAAAAAGGCACGGGCAGTGCTCGTCGCAGAAATGAACCTCGGCCAGATGATAATCGAGGTCGAGCGCTACGTCAACGGCGACGTCCTCCTCAAGGGCATAAACAAAATCGGCGGAGTGCCTCTGACCGTTGAGGAGATCCTCCGCGAGATAAGGGGTGTTGCATGATGGCGAAGAAGATATACTCCACCTACCCGATGGTTAAGTACCTCCGCAAGGAGGCCCTTCCAACCGCCCTCTGTCCTGGCTGCGGCGGTGGAACGGTCCTCAACGCCTTCGCGAACGCGATCGACGGTCTCAAAATTGATCCCAAGGACCTCGTCGTCGTTAGCGGTATAGGTTGCTCCGCCTGGATAGCCTCACCGTACTTCCTCGCCGACACGCTCCACACGACCCATGGGAGGGCGATAGCCTTTGCCACCGGAGTCAAGGTCGGTTTGCCGGACAAGAAGGTCGTCGTTATAAGCGGTGACGGCGACCTGGCGAGCATAGGTGGAAATCACCTCCTCCATGCAGCAAGGAGGAACATCGACATAACGGTCATCCTCGTCAACAACTTCATCTACGGGATGACGGGCGGGCAGGTCGCTCCAACGACACCCTTCGGGGCGATAACGACCACATCCCCATACAGGAACATAGAGCACCCCCTCCAGATTTCCGAGACAGTGGCGGCCGCCGGAGCGAGTTACGTGGCGAGGTGGACCACCGCCCACGTCTACCAGCTAATCGAGAGCATCAAGAAAGCTCTTCAGGTGAAGGGCTTCTCGCTCGTTGAGGTAGTCTCCCAGTGCCCGGTCCAGTTCGGAAGGAGAAACAGGATGAAGGAGCCCGCTGAAATGCTCCGCTGGTTCTTGAAGAACTCCGTTCCCATAAGCAAGGCCAGGAAGATGAGCGAGGATGAGCTGGAGGGCAAGTTCATCATCGGGGAGTTCGTCGACAGGAAAAGGCCCGAATACGTCGACGAGATCAACAAACTGATAGACGAGGTTCAGGAGAGTTTTGGACTGAGGGGGGACTGATAACATGCAGATCAGGTTCGCGGGAATAGGCGGTCAGGGGGTCGTCTTGGCCGGTGTCATACTCGGTGAGGCTGCTGCTATAGAGGGGCTGAACGTCGTCCAGACCCAGGACTACAGCTCCGCAAGCAGGGGCGGCCACTCTATAGCGGACGTGATAATATCCAAGGAGCCGATTTATGACGTCATGGTCACTGAGGCGGACGTTCTCGTCGCACTCGCCCAGCTCGGCTATGACACCGTCAAAAACTCCCTTAAGGGGGACGGTCTGCTCATTGTAGAAACCGACTTGGTCAAGCCGGAGAGGCCGCATATAGGCGCCCCCTTCACACGCCTGGCAGAGGAGAGCACCGGACTGGCCCTCACAGTTAACATGGTGGTGCTCGGATACCTCGTGGCGAAGACGGGAGTTGTGAGAAGGGAGAGCGTCGAGGAGGCTATTAAGAGACGTGTCCCCAAGGGGACCGAAGAGGTGAACCTGAAAGCGTTCAGGGCAGGATATGAGGAGGGATCGAAATGAGATATCCATTTCCCACCGGTAAGAAAGACTTCATCCAGGGGAACGAGGCCATAGCACGGGCCGCTATCCTAGCGGGTTGCAGGTTTTACGCAGGGTACCCCATAACCCCCGCCAGTGAGATATTCGAGGCAATGGCCCTGTACATGCCCCTTGTGGACGGGGTGAGCATCCAGATGGAGGATGAGATAGGGAGTATTGCCGCGATAATAGGTGCATCATGGGCCGGGGCAAAGGCCATGACCGCCACGAGCGGCCCCGGGTTCAGTCTCATGCAGGAGAACCTCGGCTACGCCGTGATGACCGAGACACCCATAGTGGTCGTCAACATGATGCGCGGTGGTCCGAGCACCGGACAACCCACACTTCCAGCGCAGGGGGACATAATGCAATCCATCTGGGGAACTCACGGCGATCACATGCTCATCGTACTCTCACCCTCAACCGTGCAGGAGGCGTTCGATTTTACGATACGAGCGTTTAATCTGGCCGAAAAATACCGCACTCCCGTGGTGCTCCTTGGGGACGCCGAGATCGCCCACATGCGCGAGCGCGTTTACATCCCGCATCCAGATGACGTCAAGGTGATAGGCAGGAAGCTCCCCGAGAGCGAAGAGGAGCATAAACTGCCGTTCGGGGATCCCCACGGCGATGGAATTCCACCGATGCCTATATTCGGAAGGGGCTACCGTACGTACGTCACTGGGCTGACCCACGATGAGGTCGGCCACCCCAAGACAGTGGAGGCCGAGATTCATGAGAGGCTCATAAAGAGGATATACGGTAAGATACTTGGCCACAAGGAGGACATCATCTCCTACGAGGAGTTCGAGCTTGAGGACGCTGATGTGGCCATAGTCAGCACGGGTATCGTCTCCCGTTCCGCCATACGCGCGGTCAAAATGCTCCGTGAAAAGGGGATCGAGGCAGGCCTGCTTAAACTCAACACGGTTTGGCCATTCGACTTCGACATGATGGAGGAGCTGGCGGAGCGGGTGAGGAAGATATACGTGCCGGAGATGAACCTCGGACAGCTCTACCACCTGGTAAAGGAGGGGGCGGACGGAAAGGCCGAGGTCGAACTCATCCCCAAGATAGGCGGTGAGGTTCACACTCCGATGGAGATAGTCGAGAAGGTGGTGGGTTGAGATGTACTTTAAGTCAGCTTACGACATCCGCGAGAAGTACCTCAGAAGGGAGATGCTACCAACGATATTCTGTCCAGGTTGCGGGATAGGCTCCGCACTCCAGTACACCCTCCGTGCGATAGACGACCTCGGCATGAACCCCGACGAGATAGTCTGGGTCAGTGGAATAGGCTGTTCCTCCCGTGTCCCGGGCTACGTCAACTTCGACGGCCTGCACACGACTCACGGGAGGGCTCTGGCCTTTGCCACGGGCATAAAGCTAGCCAACCCGAACCTCAAAATAATCGCCTTCATGGGCGACGGCGACACATCAGCCATAGGCGGTAACCACTTCATCCACGCCATCAGGAGAAACCTGGACGTCACCGTGATCCTCATCAACAACTTCACCTACGGAATGACGGGCGGTCAGGTCGCACCTACAACCCTCAAGGGGCTTAAGGGGACCACCGCCCCGTACGGCCAGTTTGAGAACCCATTCGACATAGCTGGCCTGGCGGTTGCGGCCGGGGCGAACTACGTGGCCAGGTGGAGTGTCTTCAACTACATACAGGGCATCAACAGTATCAAGAAGGCCCTCCAGAAAGAGGGCTTTACCCTCGTTGAGTTCCTCAGTCCCTGCCCGGTGAGCTTCGGAAGGCGGAACAGGATGAAGACCGCACCGGAGCTTCTGCGCTGGTACCAGAGGATAACCGTGCCCCTGAATAAGGCGAAGAAGATGTCTCCAGAGGAGCTTGAGGGCAAGGTCGTCATCGGCGAGTTCGTCGACAGGGACAGGCCCGGACTGATCAGGGCGTACCGCGAGTATATAAAGCGCGCAAAGAAAGCTATGGGGTGGAAGGAATGAGGAAAGAGGTCCTTTTCAGTGGATTCGGTGGTCAGGGGGTTATACTGGCCGGAGTCATCCTTGGAAGAGCCGCAGCGGTCTACGAAGACCTCTACGCCGTGCAGACCCAAGCCTATGGCCCAGAATCCAGAGGTGGTGCAAGCATGGCCGGGGTTGTGATCAGCGACGAGCCAATAGACTACCCGAAGGTCATCTCCCCGGATTACGCGGTTCTCTTCTCTCAAGAGGCTTACAACAAGTACATCCACTCCATGAGAGAAGGAGGCACGGTTGTAGTGGAGGAAGAGCTCGTACCCTCCAGAAACGCGGCGGCTGAAAAGAGCCTGAAGGTCTACGCACTCCCCCTGACCGAGCTCGCGGAGCAGACCACCGGCCTGAGTCTAACCATGAATATACTCACCCTTGGGCTCCTGGTGGAAGCAACTGGGATAATCGGAAGGGAGGCGATAGAGCGAGCCGTTCTCGACGCCGTCCCGAGGGGAACCGAAGAGCTTAACCTCAAGGCCCTGCATAAGGGCTTTGACATCGGTGTCAGGATCAGGGACGACGAATCTTGACCTTTTCTTTTCCCAAAAACCTTATCAATTCGGAGACGTAGTTGTTCCCATGCTGACCAACGAGACCAAGAACAGAACATGGCACGGGCCCGTCAGAATGGCCGACACCTTCTTCAGACGCTTCAAGGGGCTGATGCTCGTCAGGAACATAAACTACGCCCTTATTTTCGTCCTGCCCGCCGAGACGAAAGCCAACGCCTCCATTCATACCTTCTTCATGCTGAGGGATATAGATGTCATCTGGCTCGATTCCTCCAGGAGGGTCGTGGACTTCAGAACCGCAGGGATGTGGAGGCTCTACACACCTAGGAGGGCCTCAAAGTACATAATCGAGGGGCCAGTTGGTATGATAAAGGTGCTCGGGGCTGAGGAGGGTGATCTGATAGAGTGGTCGCCGACGGAGGACAGGGGGAAGACGGTGCCCACCAAAGTCTCACTGCCAGGCAAGCTGAGCCTCACGAATCACAACGGGGTCGCGATGACCGAGAGTTTGAAGGACGTTAGGGTGCAGCGGCTTTAAAAAGCAGGGGCTTTAAAAATTGAACTCCACCCCGTTTTCATCGCCCTCCCACAGGGTCAAGCGCTGGAGCACGACGCCTTCTGGCAGCTTTTCTCTTATCCTCTCGGCTATCCACAGGGCCACGTTCTCCGTCGTTGGGTTCTCAAAGAGTTTGTTCAGGTTTATGTGGTCGAGCTTTTTGATGATTTCCTCAACTATGGCCCTCAGCTGGAGGAAGTCTATGACGTATCCGTTCCTAAGGGATCCCTCCACGGCAACTTCCAAGCGGAAAGTGTGTCCGTGTACCTCCTCGACCCGTCCCTCAATAGCCACGGAGTGTGCGGCCGCAAACTTGAACCTCTCAATGACACGAGCATTCATCCAATCACCCCCAATCCCTGCGTAGAGAGGACTGCAGAATAGATAAACTTTCCCACGGAAACCCCACCTGACAGATTCGGGACTTTATATCAAATCATATATATTTGTTACCTCACTTAATAACCCACCGTAATGTTTAAAACCCGCAGGTCTTATAAGGACCTGAATCGACCGGCGGAAGGTGGTTAAAATGGTCAGGTACATGGTCACCTCTGCACTTCCATACGCGAACGGACCGATCCATCTGGGACATCTGGCGGGGGCGTACCTCTCGGCGGACATCTTCGTTCGCTACCTCAGGTTGAAAGGGAATGAGGTGCTGTTCGTCTGTGGAACGGACGAGCATGGGACCCCAATAACCTTCAGGGCCCTCAAAGAGGGCAGAAGTCCAAGGGAAATAGTCGATGAGTTTCATGAGCGCATAAAGACCGCGTTCCAGAGGGCGAGGATAAGCTTTGACTACTTTGGCAGGACGGAGTTGCCGGTCCACTACAGGGTAAGCCAGGAGTTCTTCCTCAAGGCCCTTGAGAACGGCCACCTCGTCAAGAAAGTCACCAAACAAGCCTACTGCGAGCATGACAGGATGTTCCTGCCGGACAGATACGTCATAGGCACATGTCCCTACTGCGGCGCTGAGAACCAGCGCGGGGACCAGTGTGAGGTCTGCGGCCACCCGCTGACGCCGGAGAAGCTCATCAACCCGCGCTGCAACATCTGCGGCCACCCGATAACCTTCAAGGACTCCGCCCACTACTACATCCGGATGGAGGACTTCGAGAAGAGACTGAAGGAGTGGGTTATTGGCCAGGAACACTGGAAGCCCAACGTCAGGAACACGGTCCTCGGCTGGATTAACGAGGGACTCGAAGAGAGGGCCATGACACGGGACCTCGACTGGGGTATTCCCATCCCCCTCGACGATGAGGACGTTAGGGGGAAGGTCCTCTACGTGTGGTTTGAAGCGCCGATAGGGTACATCAGCATAACGATTGACGGTCTCAGGAGGGATGGAAGGGAGAACGAGTGGAAGAAATTCTGGCTGAATCTCGATGGTGAGACAAGGGTTATCCATTTCATCGGCAAGGACAACATCCCGTTCCACGCAATATTCTGGCCTGCCTTCCTCCTCGCGTATGGCAAATACAGGGACGGGGAAGTCGAGGCCGAGTGGCTTTTGCCGTACGACATCCCCGCCAACGAGTACCTCAACTTTGAGGGCAGGAAGTTCTCAACCAGCAGGAACTGGGCCATATGGGTTCACGAGTTCCTCGATGTCTTCCCGGCGGACTACCTCCGCTACTACCTCACCGCAGTAATGCCCGAAACTCGCGACAGCGACTTCAGCTTCGCCGATTTCAAGAGCAAGATAAACGAGGAACTGGTCAACAACCTCGGAAACTTCGTCCACAGGGCAATGACCTTCGCCAACCGCTACTTCGATGGAACTGTGCCGGAGAGGGGTGGGCTGGACGACCTCGATAGGCAGGCTTTTGAAGAGATTGAGAGAGCCTTTGAGGAGACCGGAAAGCTGATAGCTCAGTACAGGTTCAAGGACGCGTTGAAGCGGGTCATGGAGTTAGCAATCTTCGGCAACCGCTACTTCGACTATCAGAAGCCGTGGAAGACGGCCAAAACCGACCGCGTGAGGACGGCAACAACCGTGAACATATCCCTCCAGCTCGTTAAGGCCCTCGGAATACTGCTTGAGCCGTTCCTTCCAGATGCGGGCGAGAAGATATGGCACCTCCTCAACCTTGAGGAGCTCAAGCGCTGGGAGTTCACCGAGATTCCGGCCGGGCACAGGGTCAGGAAGGCCACACCAATGTTCAGGAAGGTGAGCGATGAGGACATCATCTACTTCATCGTGAACTACATAGCGAGGGGCAACCCGGAGAGTGCCAGACTGCTCCTCGACAAGTACTACAAGCGGGACGACGTTGTGAAAGTAGCTCTGGAGCGCTTCAAGAACGGGGAGGAAGCAAGGGCAATCCTTAAGAGCATTTACAGGGATGAAATTGGGGCTAAAGCTGAAAAGTCCGGAAAGGCATTGAAGAAGGAGAAAGTGAAGAAAAGGGAGAAGGGTGGTGAAAGCGTGGAGTATATCAGCTTCGATGAGTTTATGAAGCTTGACCTCAGGGTTGGAAAAATAATAGAGGTTAAGGACCACCCCAACGCAGACAAACTCTACCTTGTCAAGGTGGACCTCGGAAATGAAGTCAGACAGCTGGTGGCGGGACTGAAGAGGTACTACAAACCGGAGGAGCTGCTCAACCACTACGTAGTCATCATAGCGAACCTTGAACCCAAGAAGCTCCGCGGTGTGGAAAGCCAGGGAATGCTCTTAGCGGCCGACGACGGCGAGAACGTTGCTCTCCTCATGCCGGATAAGGGGATAAAGCTTGGCTCAAGAATAAGATGAGGGGCTCAAAACCTGAGCTCCACCCAGTTCTCTTTCTTTCCCTTCAGTATCCTCACGAGACCCTTCCTCTCGAGCCTTCTGAACATCCTCCATGCGGTCGTCTTCGGGAGACCAAGGGCTTCTCTGACCTCCGCCTGGCTGGCCTTTCCGCCCCTGTCGTACACGTAAAGTAGGGACCTTCTCTCGTCATCGTTCAGGTCAAGATCCCCCAGCATTCGTTCAAATTCCTCCCTGCTTAGTGCCGTCTTTTTTGTTTCCTCCCCTCTGGTGCTTTTTCTTCTCCTCGTGAAGGTCAGATAAGCCCCAGCGATTCCTCCCGCCAAGAGGACCAGAAGAACCCACGTCCAATCACGGGCTCCCCCCCGCTGTGCGTTCTCCGGGGTGTACGATTGTGTAGTGGAGTATATGAGGGCGTAGGAGATGCTTTGATTCCCTGGCGGCATCGTTATCGAGTTGCCCGCGATCTCAATGGGGATATCGCTCAGGTCGACGACCACCGCGCTCTTAGGGAGGACAACCGTGAAAGGCACGCTGAGGTTAACACTGAGTGTCCACACCAGACCTTTCTTGGAAGTCAGGTCGGGGGTTACGTAAGAAACGTTAACTAGACTATCTTTCTCAAGGTAGACAACGAGGGTGCCGTTCTCGTCCTGGAAGTTGAGGGGATCCCCGTTTTCATCGGCCACGAACAGGTTCTCAACGTGAGATCCCAACAGTGGAACACTGATCTGAGAGGTGTAGTTCGGGGGGACGATGTCATATTCCACACCAACGTACCCATCAGGGTACACCGTCAGTGTCACGGAGGATGTGGTGTACTCTGCATGCACAAGGCCGAGCAACAAGATCATGACCAGCACCGGGGATACAAGCCTTTTTAGCACACCATCACCCCCCGTTCGACGAGTGAGCTCTTATGAAGTACTCAACGCGGTTCAGAAGAAACCTCGCCGCCAGGAAGTGCTTCATTGCTTCCACCCTCTGGTCCCTTTGGTAAAACATAACCGCCGCGTTGAACTCCCTCACGGCCGTCATCAGCTGAAGCTCCGCGATTCTGGTGTTTGCTCCCATTTCTTTGAGTCTTTCAAGTGAAAGTCTGTCCGTCAGGATCCTACCACGGGTTTCGTTGATGAGGGTCCCCACGTCCGCCGTAGTTCCTCCCTTCCCCACCACCCCAAGTCTCAGCCGTACGTACATGATGTTCGTCTGGAAAGATGTTATGACCCTTCTGTTTGTTTGGATGACCCTCAGCGCCCCCTTGTAATCCCCCGCACTTTTCAGCTTCAAAACCTGCCCGTAGACGCGTTCAAAGGCAACGAGTTGCACTTGGAGCATCTTGGTATCTATCCCTTGTTGAGATGCAGTATCCACGATGTTTCGGGCCAGGTTTATCGCGCTTCCCCCGCGGGTTATAAAGCCCTCAACGATTTTGACCGATGCTTCATCCATCAACGAACCCCGCAGTGGAACAAGCACCTCCTCCAGAAGGGCCCGCTTCGTCTCCAGTGTTCGAAGGTCTGCCGGGAGCCCATCGAAGTTCCCTTCCCTCAGGTCTTTCCACACCTTCTTGTAAGCGACCACCGTCTGGTTGTATGCCTCGGTGATGTTGCTCACATTGAGTCCAAGAGAGCCAGCAAATTGGATCAGCCTTCCAACGGACTTCAAATAATATCCCATCCTCACAAGTTTGGCCCGAGCGTTCTCCCCTGGAGGGATGTCCGTTCCGTTCAGTTGGCTCAGAACCGCTCTGTAATAGTGCATAGCCCGCAGAGCATCAGCAATGGCCGAAGGATAATCCTTGGAGTGGTACTCCTCAAGTGCCCTCACACGGTAGGCCTTCGCTGAGGCATATCCCGGGGATTGCTGAGAATGAGCGGACGCCATTACCCCCTCGGTGAAGTTGGCAACGGCGTTCAGCTTTTCAACTAGGGCCCCCGCCGTTTGCGCCTCTTGAAGGGTCTCCCCACCTGGTGATGAACCATACGTACCATTCACGGCCCCGCTCCACTGAAGCGTTCCAACGGCGAGAAATATGGCAAGCAAAATCACAGCGAGCCCCTGCGCCCTCATGGTATCACCGCACCTCTCTCACTTATCCTCCAAAACGTTCTTCGATACTTCAATCCCCTTCACGAGGAGTGCCACATTGCAGATGCCCTCAAGAACGCTCCTAAACTGAGGGTTTTTCCCGAACTGAGCAAAGAGGCTTCCGAAGTCTTGGTGCCATGCATCTACCTGATTCCTTCCCTTTGAGGTTATTATGTAAACCACCCACCCCCTCTCCTTGAGGGCCTCTACCAGCTTCCAGGCGGAGGTCATATCATTCGAATCACGAATTTCAATGTTGTACTCATCCTTTATCCTCGTGAAGAGGTCCTCCATCATCACCAACATCTCCTTCGGCATCGGTGGTTAAAAACATGTTTCGACGGTCGGTTAAACGAGCATCTTGAGAGCAACCAGGATGAGGAGCAGTGCAAACGTGAGCTTGAGCTTTGTTGGACTTACTGAGTGGGCAGCTTTTGCCCCGATGTGTGCACCAATTATAAGCCCTGGTGCAAGTAGCAGAGCGGTTTCAACTCTAACCTGCCCCAGGTGATAGTGCGCCCACGTTGCGGCAAAGGCCGTAAAAAATAGCGCTAAGCTGGAGGTACCAACAGCGTACCTCATAGGCAGCTCTATAAAGGTGTGAAAGAGGGGAACGTTCAGAACCCCCCCGCTGATTCCCAAAAGGCCAGATGTGAGGCCCGATATTACTCCCACAATAGGAACACGGCGGTACCTGACGCCGGCTGTCCCAGTCCGGGCGGAACACTCTCCCCTCCGGACCATCGTGTAGGCAAGGTAGATGAGGAGAAACGCAAAGATGCCGCGAAGGAGCCCCTCCGGAAGCATCGCCGCCAAGTACGCACCCAGGACGGCAGAAGGTACTGAAAAGGACTCTTTTACTATGACTACCCTAAAGAGCACTGCACCTTTCTTTAGATGGGTGTAGGCGGAGGAGAGGGAGCTTATAGTTATGCACGCGAGGCTGGTCCCGATGGCTTGGTGTACCGGGAGTCCCATGAGGGTCAGGGTAGGCACTATTAGAAAACCTCCCCCCACTCCAAGGAGACCTGCAACGCTCCCAATTGCGAGACCGATGACGAAATCGATGAGATACTGAATCATGGGAAAACCTCCGCCTCGGCCCTTAAAAGGACTTCTGTGAACAGGACTTCAGGGGACTGGCAAGCCGATTCCCTTCAGTATCATCCTCAGGGCAAGGAGGGCCATAACGACCGCGAAAGCTCTTTTCAGGGAAGACGCCCTCGTCCTCTTCGCTATCCTCGCACCGAGCTGGGCGCCGATTATGAGGCCCGGAACGAGGAGGATCAACCACTGAGTTTCAACGTTGCCCATGGCGTAGTGCTTGAGCGCTCCGGCGGTTGCTGTGAAGACTATCGCAAAGCTTGAGGTAGCGACCGCGTAGTGTATCGGCAGGCCGAGGTACGTCAGGAAAGGAACATTGATTATCCCCCCGCCGACGCCGAGGAGACCGCTGGCGATTCCCGCGAAGAAGCCACCGAGGGGAACGAGCTTGTAGTTGACCTCAACTTCCTCAAGCTTAACCTCGCTCGGCTCGGCTGTCTTCTTCCGGTATATCCTGATGGCCACTACAACGAGGGCCGCACCGAAGATGACCTTGAGCTGACCGGCGCTTATGAAGCTCGTCATCCATGCACCTATGTACGCTCCTATCACGGCCGTTGAAGCCAAGAGGAGGCCGACCTTATAGTGTATTCTCTTCTGCCTTGAGTATGCTATGGCTGAGCTGAGGGAGGTAAAGACGACGGCCGCGCTGGAAGTTCCGACGGCGTGGTGTATCTCAACGCCGAGGAAGTTGAGCGTAGGGACTATCAGGAATCCCCCTCCAAGGCCAAAGAGGGCCGCGAGGATGCCTATGAAAACTCCGACAGCAAAGTATCCAAGGTATTTTAGCAAGGAATCACCCCCAGAGCTCTTTCTTCGAAAGCGCTCGCGGAAAGCCTTTTAACTGTCAGACCTTGATTTCTCCTGAGATGGAGTGCTCCCCCACCTGCAACCCTTCCATTGTTCGCTCCCTTGAGCGTGCCTGGCGGCAAATGAGCGCGAACCTCACCAAAGGCGATCATTTCTTAAACACCCCCTACGAGCTTCTTCGCATTCCCTGCCCATAGCTGACTCATAGACCTTACATCTCCAGCGTTATCGCCTCTATAAGCTTTATCAACGCCTCAAGGTCGGCCAGATGAAGGGTCTCGACCTCGCTGTGGAGGTACCTTATCGGAACGCTCAGGGCGAGAACCTCGCTCTTGCCCTGGAAGACCGACGCGTCCGTTCCGCCGCCGGTGACGCCGATCTGGAGAGGGATGTCGTTCCTCGACGCTATCTCGGCAACCTTTCTGGCGAGCTTCCTCGTGTAAATCGCGGAGTTATCTACGGCCCTTATCACCGCTCCCCCTCCGAGCCTTACGTCTCCGGTTATCTCACCGCAGCAGGCGAATGAATCGACGGCAAAGGCGTACTTCGGGGTGTAGTGCTCCGCCAAGAACTTCGCTCCCTTGAGGCCTATCTCCTCCTGGACGGTGAAGGCGAAAATCCACTTTCCATCGAGGTCATGGTCAACGAGATCCTTTATGGCTTCAATGAGGGCAACGACGCCAAAACGGTCGTCTAGAGAGCGCGTAGAAACATAGCGGTCCTTGAGAACCGCGAAGTGCTTCTTGAAGACCGCGTAATCCAACACCTTAACGCCGAGGGCTTCCGCCTCCTCCTTGCTTTCAGCCCCGATGTCTATTACGAGCTTGTCCCAGGTAACGGTGCCGAACTTCCTTTCAAGGTTCAGGTGCACCGGAAGGACACCTATAACGCCGTCGAGCTTCCCTTTCTCGGTTATAACGTCGAGATGCCTGCCGTAGAGGAGCCTGTCGTCTATTCCACCGATCTTCCTGAAGGTAAGCTTTCCGTCCGGCCTTACGCCTGTTATGAGAAGCCCAATCTCGTCCACGTGGGCCATGAAGATGCCCTTGAGCGCACCCTCGCCGAGCTCGACGGTGAGGTTTCCTATCGTGTCAACCGCATAGTCGGCGTATGGTTCAAGCCACTCAGCTATCTTTTCCCGGATCCTCTCCTCGTAGCCCGAAATACCTGGGATCCCGGTTATTTCCCTCAGCTCCTCAACAAGCATCACGACCACCTCAAAGCATCTTAACGTCCTCTGGGGAGCGTATCTCAACCACCTCGCGGTTCACGAGCGCCTCCAGGACCTCCCCCCTGAGAACGGCGAGGAGATTTCTAACCGCCTGGAAGCCCATGTCCTCCATGGCCTCCCTCGAAAGGCCGGCGTGGTGGGGGGTCAGAACAGTCTCCCACTCATGTTCAAAGAGTTCGTGCTTCTGAACTGGCTCGTTTTCAAAGACGTCCGTTGCGTAGCCCTTCAGCTTTCCTTCTTCAATGGCCTTCACGAGGGCCTTCTCGTCTACCAGCGTCCCGCGCCCGATGTTGACGAGGTATTTGCCTTCGAGGAGTTCCAGCCTCTCCGCGTTTATGATGTGATATGTCTCCGGTGTGGACGGCAGGGCCAGAATCACGATATCGCTTTCCCGCAGAACATCTTCGAGCGGCATATATCTGGCCCTGACTTCCTTTTCAATATCGGGCTTCTGAGAGCGGGACCAGTAGAGTATCTCCGTGCCCATCGCCTTCATTCTTCTCGCTATGGCCTTTCCAATGGCACCCATGCCGAGGATTCCAACTTTCTTCCCGTAGACCGTTTCTATGTCCCTGAACCCGCTCCAGACGGTTCTGTGGGAGTCCCACTTCCCGGCACGAATGAAGCTGTCGGAGTAGGCGATCTTCCTGAGGAGCGCTATGGTCAGACCGACGGCGAACTCGGCAACTGCCTCGCTCAGAACACCGGCTACCTTCGTTACGTAGATTCCCCTCTTCGTTGCTGCCTCAACATCAACGTGGTCGTAGCCGGCGGAATGGCAGCTGATGACCTTCAGCCTTTCAGCCCTCTCGATGACTTCGCGCGGAAACCTGTTCAAAGGGGAGATTATGACGCCATCAACCTCTCCTATCCTTTCTTTGAGCTCATCGACGCTTGGATACAGTATGGATTCAACGTCCGCGTACTTCTTGAGCTCCTCAACGGGCTTGCTCTTCATCTTAAAGAGAACGGCCACCTTCGGCCTCATGGTATCACCTTAAGATGCTTATCGAAACGGCCCTAATAAGGTTTTGCATGGTATGGAGAAATCCTGGTGCCACCGGGAAAACTTAAAAACTTTTCCGGTTTCTCCCTCTAGGTGGTGCAGATGGCGGGTAAAGTTAAGAGGAAAAAGTGGAGCGAGAATTTCAGCGAGTGGTACAACGAGCTTGTGGAGATGGCTGAAATTCAGGACAAGAGATATCCGGTCAAGGGAATGAACATCTGGCTCCCGTACGGGCTGAAAATCATGAGGAACATTGAGAGGTTCATCCACTCCGAGATGGAGAGGACCGGACACGAGGAGGTTCTCTTCCCGGCGCTCATCCCCGAGACAGAGTTCCAGAAGGAGGCCGAACACATAGCCGGCTTCGAGGGAGAAGTTTTTTGGGTCACCCACGCCGGTCACGATCCCCTCGACGTCAGGCTCATCCTCCGTCCTACGAGCGAGACGGCGATGTACTCAATGTTCTCGCTTTGGATAAGGTCGCACGCCGACCTGCCCTTCAAAGTCTATCAGATAGTTAACGTTTACCGCTACGAGACCAAGCACACGAGGCCCCTTATCAGGGTCAGGGAAATCAGCAGGTTCTTCGAGGCCCACACAGCCCATGACAGCTACGAGGACGCCGAGAGGCAGATAAAGGAGGATCTTGAGATATTTGACAACCTCGCGAGGTTCCTCGCGATTCCCTACATCGTCTCCAATCGCCCCGACTGGGACAAGTTCCCCGGTGCCTACTACTCCCTTGGAGCCGAGGTCATGATGCCCGACGGCAGGACGCTCCAGATAGGCACCATGCACAACTACCGCCAGAACTTCGCAAAGGCCTACAACATCCAGTACGAGACGGAGAGCGGCGACCACGAGTACGTCCACCAGACCACCTTCGGAATGAGCGAGAGGCTTTTGGCGGCGGTCATGGCCATACACGGCGACGACAGTGGTCTTGTCCTTCCCCCTACCATCGCCCCGATACAGGTCGTGGTCGTCCCGATACCGAAGAAAGACGCCGAGGCCGACGTCTTTGCCTACGCGAGGGAGATAGCGGAAGAGCTCAGGAACGCCGGGATACGCGTCCATGTGGACGAGCGCGATATAAGACCCGGAAGGAAGTACTACGACTGGGAGCTGAAGGGAGTTCCCCTCAGGATAGAGGTAGGCCCGAGAGACGTTGAGGGAAAGAAGGCTGTCCTCGCGAGGCGCGATACGCTCACCAAGGAGGTCATTGATAGGACTGAACTCGTCGATGCCGTCAGGAGGACCTTCGACGAGATCATGGAGAACCTTTACAGCCGTGCGAAGGCGTTACTTGAGAGCCACATCAAGCGCGTTGACACCATCGAGGAAGCGAAGGAAGTTTTCGAGGACAGGCGCGGTATAGTGGAAATCGCGTGGTGCGGTGAGGAGAGCTGCGGGCTTGAGATGGAGGAAATACTGGACGCCAAGATGCTCGGAACCCCGTATCCGGACGAAGAGGCCAGAGCCCCGGAAGGGAAGAAGTGCCCGGTCTGCGGCAGGGAGGCCAAGTTCATAGCGAGGTTCGCGAGAACCTACTAAACCTCGATCTCCCTTCTTATTCTACGCTAAATATAAAAGGGAGTCAAAAGCCGAAGGTTTTAGTCCAGTTGATTCCCCTCTCCTGAAGGGCGGTCCTGAGCATATTGATCGCAGCCTCAATGTACAGATATGCCTTTCTTATGTGAATGCTAAAGATCATCCATCCGAAGTCCCGGTAGTCCGTGGGTATGCCGTACTGCATGGACTCGTTGTATTCCCTACTAGCGTTTGTGTAGAGGTCCATAGCGAGCTCCAGGGTCTTGTTGCTGACGTTTGCCTGGACACTGAGATTGTAGAGCCCGTTGAATTTCTGGTCATCGCTCCGGTACATGTAGTACCAAGCGAGGGACTGTTTCAGGAAGTTCTTGTAGTTCCACTGGAGCGCTCCGGCGGTTCCTGCAAGAGGAGCCAAAAGGACAAACGCCGCCAGTATGAGCACAGCGACCTTTCTCATAATCCCACCTCCTCCAAATGTATCCATTTGTCAAGACTTTTAAATATTCCTCCGTGAAGCTTTAAAAGCCAGGTGTCAATGGACGACTATGCTGCTCGGAATCCACGACGGTCACGACGCCGGTGCGGTTCTCATAGACGGGGATAGGTTATTCGCTGTCAATGAGGAGAGACTCAACGGGATTAAAAAATATCGAGGATTCCCGGTCTTGAGCCTGAAAAAGGTCATGGAGATAGCCGGAGCAGAACCGGAGGACGTTGAGATTATAGCCGTTGCCGGCATATTCAGGAAGAGGAAGCGCCTTCTTGAGATTGAAGAGAACCTCCGCGCGGTTTTTGGGAAGGAGTTCAAGAGGAAAGTAACTTTTGTTGAGCACCACCTGGCCCACTCAGCCGCGGCCTACTACACCTCGGGCTGGAGAGACGCCCTCTCAGTGAGTATCGATGCCGCCGGGGATGGGCTGAGCGCCTCGGTTTACGCCGCGAGAGACGGCGAGATGATACGAATCGCTCAGAGCACTTACCTAGACTCCCTGGGCGACTTCTACGCCTCAGTTACAGAGCTTCTCGGCTTCAAGCCGATGCGTCACGAGGGTAAGGTGATGAGCTTGGCCGCCTACGGCAGGCCAACCTACGACCTGAGCTCAATAATCGAGCTGAACGGTCTGAGCTTCGACAACCATCTCAGGTTTATCGGGATTGAGGCCACGAGGAAGCTCGCCGAGCTCTTTGACTACCCCCTCAGACACGCCAAGGAGATTGCCCTCCAGATGAAGCGTGGAAATCTTGAGGGTGAGCTCCAGAGGAAGGCCATAGAGATAGCCGCCAGCGCTCAAGCGCATCTGGAGGAGCTGATTGAGGAGCTCGGGCTGAAGCTCGTAGAGAAAAACCTCCCCCTCGCCTACGCCGGCGGAGTTGCCCAAAACGTCAAGGCAAACGCGGTGCTGAGGAAAATCTTTGGCGATGATAATCTCTGGGTCTTTCCGGCGATGGACGACGGCGGTTTGGCATTCGGGGCGGTGGTCTTTGTGAAGGCTCAGCTTGATAGGCTCGACGGAAGGTGGAGGCCGTTCAGGCTTGAGCACGTCTATCTTGGGCCGGGGTACTCAAAGGAGGAGGTCGAGGAATTCCTGAAGAAGGAAGGGGTCAAGTACGAAGAGATAGGGAACGCCTCCGGCTTCGTTGCCGATGCTCTCGTTGATGGGAAGCTCGTTGGCTTCTTCCAGGGAGCAATGGAGTTTGGGCCGAGGGCTCTGGGCAACCGTTCCATTTTAGCCGACCCGAGGGATGAGGGCGTCAAGGATAGGCTCAACGTTGCATTGAAGAGAGACGTCTTCCAGCCCTTCGCGCCCTCCATGCTCTGGGAGAAAGCCGAAGGATACCTCGAAGACCTCGGCGGGATGCCGAACGAGTTCATGACGATGAGCTACAGCGCGAGTGAAAGCTTTAGGGAGCTTGCCCCGGCAGTCGTTCACGTGGACGGTACAACGAGGCCGCAGGCGGTGAGGAGGGAGATAAACCCGGATTACTACGAGATCATCAAAGCCTTCGAGCGGAGAACTGACCTGGGTGCGGTGCTGAACACGAGCTTCAACATACACGGCGAGCCGATAGTCTGCTCACCGAAGGATGCGCTTAGGACTGCCAAAAAAGCGGGTCTTGACGTCCTTATGATTGAGGGTTTTGCAGTTTGACATTGACGACCGTTATCCAATGAACGTCCCTCAATCCTCAGAGGAGGATTCCATCTCGAATACCCTTTCAAAGACCGTCTTGTGGTTTCCAAAGGCCTCGAACATCCTGCTGGAGTAGCTGGTGGACGCGGTTTCAAGAAACTCCCGCAGGTTTCGACTTATCCTCTCGTTCATAGGAACGTGAAGTGGAGCGGGCTCGTAGTAGTCCAGACCTTTCATGAGGGCCGTTGAGAAGTACCAGAGGGTTTTTCTGACTTTTCTACCTTTTATCCGGGAGAAACTGGCTTCCATACAGTTGAACGCCGCATGTAGAAGGACTATCATGTCGATTTCAACGCCCTTTCTAAGCAACTTTTCCCTCCTTTCATCCCCACTCATGTCTTTGATCCGGTATCCGCTCCTCGTCTGCTCATCGTACGGGACCCTAACGTCGTAGATGCCCTCTACCCTTGGGTCGTAGACTAGAACCTCGGTCCCACCAATGATGTAGAGTCCTCCTTCCCTAACCTCGACGACGGTGTTCTCGGTGCTCAACACCGGGAGCCCACGGGCCAGTGCAAGGACGGACATCGTGCTCTTGCCGGTGTGTGGGTAGCCCACGAACAGGACCGCCTTTCCATTCGGTGCAACGACCCCAACGGAGTCGGTTATGAACATCCTACCTTCCTTGGCACCCGCCCTAGCAGCCGCCTGGAGGATGAAGAAAATCGGCGCCTCGTTTCCATAGGCGGAGGGGACATCGGATTCAATCTTGTAAGAATCAACACCTAGGTGATCGTAGCTGGCGCTAAATACACGGAAGTTCCTCCCCTTAAAGCGCTCGACGACAACTTGCGGGCCGCCGGAACGAACCTCAACGTCAGGGAGGTACCGTCTCGCAAAAAGCCCAAAGAAACCGTCTTTAAAGCCATCATCGAGCTCACCCGTGAACCGAATATTAACTCCACCCGTTCTCATGTCTCCCAACCCTCCCCGTATGGAGGCCAGTGGGGGTGTTTATAACGTTTCCGTAAAAAGCCATCGTGGGAAGAACGTGTGACATGGGTCTGAAAATCAAAGTGAAGAAGAGGGCGAGCCTCACTCGAGGGCGGCCAGGAGTTTCTCCATAAACATCTTCTCGGGGTAGGCACCCTCAAATTGGATCTTATCCTCACCGTCCACCTGGATAACTATCTTCGGAACGGCCATGACGCTGTACTGGTCAGCCCACTCCGGGTACTCGATGGCCTCGACCATGTCACCGAGTATCCTGCCTTTGCCGGCATTGGCGTTCTCGATGGCGAACTTATGAGCCATCCTGACGGCAAGCGGACAGTACGGGCAGGTCGGAGTGACAAAGACCAGTATCCTAACGTCCCTCTCTATTTTGGAAAGATCATCCTTGCTCTCCGGCATGAGATCTGTGTTGGTGTTGCTGACGTCCACTATATCTTCAAGGAAGGCCGAGAATTCGTGTCCAGCAGGAAGGCCAAAGAAGCGGACCCCCATGTCCCTGCCGTCCTGTGTTACGGTCGTTGCGGGAGCGCGGTCGATCCTGTACTTCGCGGCCAGCTCCTTTCCCTCGTCGGTATCAAAGTCAACGATCTCGTAGTCGAGCTTGTCGCTCAGTTCGGAGAGCTCGCTAACCAGTTGCTTGAGCTGGTCGCAGTACTGGCAGTGCTCTTTTCCAATGAACACGATGAGTTTTACGGGGTTGGCCATTTTGGAGAAGAACTCCTCTTTGATGACCTTCTTGTCCCCATCACCGATCAATCCCATCCTTACGCACCTCCAACTAAAGGTTTATAACCATCTGAACGCTATATCATGCAACGGGGACTAATCCCCGAGTTTGCAACCTAAGGTTAAATGTTCACTATATAAGCTTTACGTCACAGATATGGGTGGTGTGGGTCATGACTGAACCGGATATATTTTACATCTTGGGGAACAAAGTGAGGCGCGATCTTCTCAGCCACCTCACCTGTACGGAGTGCTACTTCAGCTTCCTCAGCAGCAAGGTCAGCGTTTCTTCAACGGCTGTGGCCAAGCACCTTAAAATCATGGAACGACAAGGAATCCTGAAGTCTCACGAGAAGGAGGGACCATTTATCGGACCCGCGAGGAAGTACTACGACATTGCCATATCAAGAACCTACGTTGCCACGGTTACCCCGAACGTATTCTGGTACCACGGCTTGGACTTAAAAGACCCAAACGAGGGCACCTTCAACATCGAAGTGAGTCTGCCCGAAACCAAAGACTCCGACCTCACTGAGCTGGTGACCCAGTTCCTGCGCCTCAACAGGGAGCTCAACAAGGTTCTCCAGGCCCTGGGATCCGTGGAACATGGCCGTGATGTTCTTATGAGCCGGATAAAAGAACGTTATCTCCGCGAGATAGGTGACATGACCCAGCTGGCCATCCTCCATTATCTGCTCATCGAGGGCACCGCAACCGTTGATGAACTCAGTGACAGACTCAACTTAAAGGAGAGGGAGGTCGTGGCCAAAGCAGAGGAACTGGGCAGATTTATACCGTTAAGGATAAAAGATGGCGTTATCGAGATTGATTCAGAAAGGCTTCAGTCAGAGGGTGAAGGTGATGGTAGAGAAGATTAGAATCGTGGTCAACACGGACAGATGCTACCTCTGCGGGGGCTGTGCCGGAGTTTGCCCAACGCTCGCAATAGAGGTGAGCTCCTCGAGCTGGAACTTCTACCAGGATAAATGCATCTCATGCAGGATATGCGTTAACACCTGTCCCGTTGGGGCGCTGACCGCCGAACCCCTGGAGGGAGAAGAATGAAAGGGATGAAATATGACGTAGTCGTAGTCGGTGCCGGAATCGCCGGCCCGATAATTGCGAGGAACGTTGCCAGAAAAGGATACTCCGTTATTCTAATAGATAAAAAGTGGGCGATCGGTACGCCGAAGCAGTGCGCCGAGGGAATCAGCGTAAAGGTATTCGAGAAGTACGGGATACCCTACGACAGGCGCTTCATCAACCGCGAGGTGTACGGTGCCAAGCTTTATTCCCCAAGCGGCTACGAACTTGAGATGAGGTACAAGGACGTCAGCGGTGTCATCCTGGAGAGGAAGGTCTTCGATAAGATGCTGGCCTACTACGCGGCGAAGGCCGGGGCCGATGTCCTCGCCAGAACTGAGGCGGTGGACGTCATTAGGAGAGACGGTAGGGTCGCTGGAATTAAGGCCAAGCACGAAGATGAGCCGGTAGAAATCTACGCAGACGTTATCGTCGCGGCAGATGGTGTGGAAAGCACAATAGCGAGGAAGGCCGGCATAAACACCTACGCTCCGCCACACGAGTTCGATTCGAGCTATGAGTACGAGATGCTCATCGAAGGCTACGACCCGGATCTGATACACCTATGGTTCGGCAACGAGGTTGCCCCTAGGGGTTACGTCTGGGTCTTCCCGAAGGACGAGGACAGGGCCAACGTCGGCATAGGGATCAACTCGGACAACCCGCAGACGGCCAAGTACTACCTCGACAAGTGGCTGGGGGAGAACAGGATTCCGGCTAAGAAGATCCTCGAGGTGAACGTTGGAGTCGTCCCCGTCGGCGGTTTCGTCAAGGAGCTCGTCAAGGATAACGTTCTCGTCGTTGGAGACGCGGCGAGGCAGGTAAATCCAATGCACGGTGGTGGAATGGGTGAGGCCATGGAGGCCGGAACCATCGCGAGCGAGTGGATAATCCAGGCCCTTGAGGAAGAGAACATCACCCTCCTTCAGAACTACGCCAGAGAGTGGTGGGAGAAGGAAGGGGGGAGACTTGAGAAGATCCTCAAGGTCAGGAAGATTACAGAGAAGCTCACGGATGAGGATCTGGACCTCTTCATCCAGCTCCTCAGCGGTGCCGACGCCGAGAAGATAGCCGGCGGCAATTACTTTGAGGTCATCAAAGCGCTCCTGAAGAACCCGAAGGTTCTCATGAGTCCAAGGAGGATGAAGCTCCTCAGACAGCTCCTGTGATTCTCCTTCTCTTTTCCGGTTACTTGGCCTTTCTGGTGCTCCTTCTATAACGGTATTCATCGCAGTTCATGTCCAGACAAACCTCATACTCCCGTTCACCCTCACGTATCTTAACGACAGGTGCACCGCCACAGCAGGTTTTGTTGGTTGGTATCACCTCGCCGCGCTGGAGCAGAGGGTAGGTGACGTTGCACTTTGGCCAGTTGGAGCAACCCACAAACCTCTTTCCGGTTCTCCGGTTGTACCTCACCACGAGGTCGCCACCGCACTTCGGGCATTTTCCAACGACGAGGGGCTTTTTCCTCCCTTCCCCTTTGTCAATGGTCTTTTTAACTCCCCTTTCCTCTTCCTCGCTGAGCTCCTTCACGGCGCCGGCCGTTCTGGCGGCCGTTTTTGAGGTGGTCGCACCGGTTCCAGTAGTCTCCATGAGCATCTTTCCGATGTCGAGCTCCTTCTCCTTGAAGATCTGGAGGATTTTGATGAGCTGGTTCTTGCTCTCCTCGATGACACCTTCTCTGTCGGCCTTCCCTGCCATAATCTCCTTCATCCTCTCCTCGAAGGCTTTTGTGAGCTCGACACTGACTATGTCGGGCACGTTCCTCTCAAGAGCCTCCACGACCCTCATTCCAAGAGGGGTTACTTTTATCTTTCTCTTACCCTCAATATAGCCGCGGCTGTAGAGGGTCTCCAGAATCTGGGCGCGGGTGGCCTTGGTTCCTATGCCGAGGTCCTCCATCCTCTTGATAACCGCGGCGGGTGAGTATCTCGCCGGCGGTTTCGTCTTCTTCTTCTCTCGCTTTATCTGGATTACCTTGACCAGCTCGCTCTCCTTAAACGCGGGGAGGATCACCTCGTCAAACTTGACGTACCTTCCGTATACCTTCAGCCAGCCCTCCTTAAGGGTCCTGGCCCCACTCAATAGGAAGCGGTGACCGTTGGAGGTTATGACCACCTTCATTATCTCCCTGACGGCCGGCTCCATGAAGAGGGCCAGGAAACGCCTGACCACGAGATCGTAGATGTTTTGCTCATCTTTCGTCAGGTCACCTGGCTTTGGAAGCTCTCCCGTTGGGTAAATGGCCGGATGAGCAGGGTCGTCCTTCTTCCCCTCAACAGGCCTTAGCTTCTCTCTCCCAAGGAGCTCGTGGGCGAAAGGCTTGTACGCCTCAAGCTTCGCTAACCTCTGTATTATCGAGCGGAGGTTGAGGTTTTTGGGAAGCTTTTGAGAAGAGGTACGGGGGTAGGACTGGAGACCCTTCTCATAGAGCTTCTGCGCAAGATCCAGCGTTTTCTTCGGAGAGTAGCCGAATGCTGAGTAGGCCTCCCTCTGGAGGGTTCCAAGATCGAAGGGCACAGGGGGATACCGGTTCTGCTTCTTGACCTCAACTTTCTCGACGAACGCGGGGCCTTTCTTGGCCTCTTCAACGATGCGTTTGGCCGATTCCTCGTCCAAGATGCGCTCCTTCTCATAGACCGCCGTGTACTGCCCCCCATCCTTCTCAAGGAGCATTTTGATAACCCAGTAGGGCGTGGGCTTGAAGTTCTGAATCTCTTTCTCCCGGTCCACAAGGAACTTGAGCGTTGGGCCCTGAACTCGACCCGTGGAAAGAATCATCCACTTGCCGCTCGCACGCTTTATCGCTGATGTTAAGGCCCTTGAAAGGTTGACGCCCCAGTACCAGTCAAGGATGTGGCGCGCTATTCCTGCATCAGCCATCCCGAAATTTATGGTGGGTTCAAGGTTGTACCACGCGCGGAGAAGGTCTTTCTTCGTCAGGGCCGAGAACTTCATCCTCTTTGCCTGGGTGGGGTTGATGCCACAGGCGTACTTGAGGGCCGTGTAACCGATAACTTCACCCTCCGTGTCGTAGTCGCAGGCCACTACGAACTCGTCCGCCTTCTTCGCCAGAGAGGCCAGGGCGTTGATGTAGTCCTTAGCGTAGCCCTTCCCTTTTTCGGCGACGTGAACGGGGACCCACTCCACATCGAATATCGGATAACCGTAAGTCTTTACTCTAGGGGCCAGGGAGAAGAGGTGTCCGACGGCGGGGGCTACCACGGCCTTTTTCCCATCACGGGTGAACTCGTAATAGTTCGCCTTTCCTATACTCCTCCGCAGAGGTTTTCCCTCAGCGAGTGCGTACGCTATCTTTCTGGCAACGTTTGGCTTCTCCGCGATGATGAGCGTGACCATGGCGACACCTCTATCCCATTGGAGCGGTACTATAAAAATCCTGCGGAAAGCTTTGGGGTGCCCTCCTGAGTTCTGGTGCTCAGTAAAAGCCTTCAGGATGTCATGAAGTTCAACCCGGTACTCTGGCCGTTGTTCTCCCTCCTGTATTACCCCATTCAATACCGCCATCTGCTGGGGAGAGGCCAGGAGCGGAACACGAACTGTATGAAGTTGCCAAAATGGAGGTTAACAGATATCAGAATCTGCTGTCGTGGAGCTACTGCTCCTGATGCCACGGCATCGACCTCAGGTGCCGCGCTTTTCTAAAGGGCATCCAAATCCCCCTCGGAGTAGATGCCCAACAAAAGAACAAACACTTATAACCACGTACTCTATTCAAGATAGGTGCGGGATGTGGCTGGAACCGTGAGCAAGATAGTGGGATTTCAGGACGAGGAGGAGTTCATCGATAACATGGACGAGGCTATAGAGCGCTTTTCCTATCTGGCGGGCAAATACGGTCGCAACCCCGTTGAGGGAATTCTCCTGTGGGACTACATCGGAGTTCAGGACGACGAAGGGGTAAAAGTCTTCCGCGTTGGTGAGTTTCCCTACGCTGAGGGAACGCTGAAGGTTGACCTGGAGACTCTCAGAACAATGGAGAGGTACTTCGATGAAATGGAGAGCAAACGGGATGAGCTGACCGTTGAGGACATCGCTTACTTCGTAGAGATGCTCAACGAGGCCCTTGGTAAGAAGATCGTCTACTACGAGGCCTACGACCTCGGCTTGGATCGAAACACCGCTTACATAATTTTAAACCTCGCCAGCCTCCACTACCTCGAGAGCGTTCTCGATGGAAGGGACAGGGAGATACTTGAAGAGGCCGTTGAACTGCTTATGAGATACATTTAAGTTATTTAATTAGTTAATCATGCTATTATTTAATTAATGTCGGAGGTGATGATGGTGCTCTTCAAGAAGGGTGGAACCTTCACCGAGGAGGACGCCCGGAAGGTCATCGAGATCGTGAGCGAAAGGCCCAACGAGCGGGAGATAATCGTTATGGCCGAGCACGTTACAGAGGGAGCCAAAAGGCGCCTCTGGGACTACGCTAGGGGAGTTCAGCTTATGGCCGATATGACCGGTGAGGACCGGAGCGTAAGAGTCGAGATTCTTGAGGGCTACGTGAGCAAACACATGAAGGGCATCGAACTCTGAACATGTTCTCACGCCTTTCCCGTGCTCAATGGGAAGGTTTATATAACAGGTAAACAAACATTTACCCGGTAGAATAAACGTTGACTGTAATGAAAACTGAAGGAGGAATGAAAGATGCCCGTACCCATGCCTCCAGGGATGGACTTCCTGGGCTGGCTCTTGCTCCTGATGGTTGTTGTGGGCGTGGTTTTCCTCATAACCCGCTGTTCCGGTCCATCTGAAACATCGAAACCGATAAACCCCGATACGGATGATGCCATGCCTGCCCTGCTTGAGGAGATAAGGCTTCTCAGAGAGGAAATACGGGAACTGAGGGAGGAACTCAAGGAGTGATGGACTGATGGCCGAGGGGGATGCCGAGGAGAACATCCAGAGACTTTCCGAGACGTTCAAGATCCTCTCCAGTACAACCCGACTCAGGATACTGATACTGTGCATGGATGCGGAAAAAACCAGCAGGGAGCTCAGGGAAGCACTGGGGATATCAAAGCCCCTGCTCATCTCGCATCTCCGGAAGCTTCTGAATGCAGGATTCCTTGAGTATCGGGCCGAAATGGACGAAAAGCGCATGATAGTCAGGAAGTACTACCGAACGCGAAGCGATGTTCCGTGCATCGAGGAAATCCGAAGGAGAGTTAGAGATTGGTCTGAAACTTGAGTGATCGAAAGCCAAACCCTTAAAACCGTTCCGACGTATTGTCTGACATGAAACTCGTAATGGCCGAGGTCTTTAACAGCTGGCAGGGTGAAGGCGGGAGCGTCGAGGGCTCTGCTTTTGGGAGGAGGCAGATCTTCGTCCGATTCGCCGGCTGCGACCTTAACTGTATTTGGTGTGACTCCAAGGAATACATCAACGCCTCCCACGTTTTCCGCTGGCGCTACGAGGTGGAGCCCTTCACAGGGAAGTTCGAGTACAGACCAAACCCTGCGGAGCTCGATGATGTCGTCGATGCAATTATACGCCTCGACACAGGGGACATCCACTCGATAAGCTACACCGGCGGCGAGCCGACGCTCCAGATAAGGGCGCTCAAGGCGATTATGGAGAAAATGAAAAACCTCGGCTTCAACAACTTCCTCGAAACTCATGGGGGCCTTCCGGAGCGGGTTAATGAGGTTGCCCCCCTCACGGACTACGCGAGCGTTGATATAAAGGATGAAACGGCTAAGGCTACTGAGAACTGGAAGGCTTTGGTTCTCCGCGAGGTCGAGAGCATAAGAACCCTGAAGGAAGCCGGGACAGAAGTTTACGCCAAGCTCGTCGTTACGTCAAAGACGAAAATCGAGAACGTTCGATGGTATGCGGAGCTGCTGAAAGGTCTGGCCCCCCTCGTGATCCAGCCGAGGGAGCCGATGGGAATAAGTCAGGAAGGACTCATGGCCGTTTATCGTGAAGCCGCCGTGGTAATGGGGAGGAAGAACGTCGGCCTGAGCTTTCAGGTTCACAAGTACCTCCATGTGCTTTGAGAGAGTTTTTAAAGACCTGGTATAACCCTTTCAGGCAATGAGGATATTGGCCTTTGGGGTTAACGATGCCCGCATCGACCACGGCTGAGCCGCTCCGTCAAATTTTTAAACCCCTCCCTCTTTTAGTAACCCTTGGAAAGATTAAGGGGGTGGGAACATGCCTGTTATCGAGGAGGTCGCCACCAGGAGCTTTGAGAGGGTTGGAAGCCATTCCCACATAAGGGGGCTGGGACTTGACGAGAACGGAAAAGCTCCGTTCATGGCGGATGGAATGGTAGGACAGGTAAAGGCAAGGGAAGCTGCAGGGATAGCGGTCCATCTCATCAAACGCGGCAAGCTGGCTGGAAAGGGGATTCTCCTTGTTGGCCCCACGGGCAGTGGCAAAACCGCCATAGCAATGGGCATAGCAAGGGAACTCGGTGAAGATGTGCCATTTGTCCAGATAGCGGGAAGCGAGATTTATTCGGCTGAGATTAAGAAAACAGAGTTCCTCAAAGAGGCCCTGAGGAGGGCAATAGGGGTTAGGATAAGCGAGGAGAAGAAGGTCTACGAGGGCGAGGTCAAGGAAATACGGATAAACAAGACGCGGCATCCGTTTAATCCCTACGCGGAGGTGCCAGAGAGCGTCACGGTAACCCTCCGCACGAAAGACGATGAGAAATCCGTGAGGGCAGGTAGGGAGATAGCGTATCAGCTCATGGAAATGGGCATCGAAGAGGGAGACGTAATCCAGATAGACGCCGAAACAGGTAGAATATCAAAGATAGGGACAACCAAGGAAGAGGAGGGCCTTTTCTTCAAGAGAAGGGTGAACCTGCCAGGTGGCCCAGTTCTTAAGATAAAGGAGTTCACGTACACAGTCACGCTCCACGACCTAGACGTGGCCAACGCCCGTGGAAATATCTTTGGCCTGCTGTTCAGTACAGGAGCAGAGATAAGCGACGAGGTCAGGGCCCGCGTTGATGAAACCGTTAAGCAGTGGATTGAAGAGGGCAGGGCAACGCTCGTTCCAGGGGTGCTCTTCATAGACGAGTGCCACATGCTCGATGTGGAGGCATTCTCATTCCTGGCTAGGGCAATGGAAGGTGAACTGGCACCGATACTCATCCTGGCCACCAACCGCGGGAGAACGAAGATAAGGGGAACTGACATCGAGGCGCCGCACGGCATTCCAATCGACATGCTCGACAGGTTACTTATAATCAACACAGAGCCCTATGGAAAGGATGAGATCCGCGAGATAGTCAGGATAAGGGCCAGGGAGGAGAATATAGAGGTCAGTGACGAAGCGATGGAGTACCTGGCCGAGCTGGGCGAAAGAACCAGCCTGCGCTATGCCGTTCAGCTCCTAGCACCGGCCAGTATCCTCGCTGGAAATAACAGGGTCGAGAGGGAGCACGTGGAAAAGGCCCAAGAGTACTTCGCCGACATTGGGAGGAGCATGGAATTCGTGGAGAGTCTCAAGGGGATGCTGAGCTGATTTTCTCTTTCCGGGAGTTCTTTCCATAACACTTTTAAGCTTTAATTTCTTGATGTTATTGGTGAGAGAATGCGCCATGTTAGTGCCATCGCTGTTGTGATGGTTCTCATGGGGGCACTCATGAGCGGGTGCATCTTGACCTCGGACACGACTCAAACCCGGACCGGTAATATAGGAGGCAGCGTATCAACAGCTTCCACGGGAAGGAATCTCAGTGGGACTTCATCCTTCACGACCGCTGTCGGGAGCGCCAAGATAAACGGCACCTTCTCCGGCTGGTTAACTGCCCCTATGGGCCTTTTCAACGAGACCCAGAAACTCCTTGAGGATACCAACGCAACACTGTACCTCTTCGAGGTCGAAATCATCGGGAAGGATTTAAACGCGAGTATAACGATTCCTGTTCTGAGACTGGTTCCGCCCTTCGTCCCGGAAAACTTAAACATCACCATCAACGGGGAGCCTCTACGTAGAGTCACCTACGTGGCCAATGTCGAGAAGATGCCTGTTTACATTGAGGTTGAAAGTGGTGGAAAAAGCCTTGGAACAACCTCCTATCTGGACGTTAAGCCCCGGCGCATAGAGAAAGGCTCAGGTGTTTGGAAGGCAGAAGAGCTCAATCTGAAGAACGGCTCCACAATAATGAGGATTGACAATCTCAGTCTGACGGTGACCGTCAGAGGACCTGGCAACTACCTCTTTAAGGTCCTCTACAACGGGAGTGAGGTTTCATCCGGCGGATTGGAGGTGGGGTGAATTAGGAAACCCCCGTACGCGCTTCCGTTCCTACTCTTTGGAGGCTTAGGAGTTCCATCCCCTCATAATTCCCATCAACTTCCTGCTGAGCCTGAGGTGGAATCCGAACTCATTGTAGATCCTGTCTTCTTTCCCAAAGACCAGCTTCAGCTCGTTTAGGCCCCTTTTCCCGCCGAACTCTCCAAAAATTAGGGTTCCATTTACCTCGATTACTCCAAAAACAGCCGCGAGATTGAAGAGAAGTGTTCTAAGCTGATACGCCGAGACGCTATGCCTCCCGATACTGGCACTGGGATATTGGAACAGGAAGTACTCCAATCCTTCCATCTCGGCGACATCGGTCACTGCAACGTCCGCTGTCAGGAAAACAACAAGAACGGGGCTTATATCATCGTACCTCTTGAGTGATTTGACTATTATCTCGTCGTTGTTGTGGGCGATTTCGTTTACATTCTCCGCGATGACAACACGATCCTTAAGGCGCTCGAACTCCTTCAGGGCTATGTATGCCGCCTTGCGGGATTTCTTAACGCGGCGGTTGCTGAGCTCTTTTAACAGCCAAGAGTTTTTCACAGCCCGTTTCATCTCGTCAAGCTGATTTCGCCGATATTTGTAGTTCATGGCGTTCTCTACTTCCTTCTTCACGCCTTCGGCTATTACAATCTGGTATCCGTCCAGCTGTCGAAAATTCGAGATAAATCTGTGGTAGAGGACATTTGTATCCGGCGCAAAAGCAACACCCTTCTTCAGGTAATCGTACAGCTCAAGGCTTCGTTTGAACTCATCAACGTTATCGTAGAGGATTATCCCCGATGCCATAAATGTCTCGTAAAAGTCGCTGTAAGTTGGAAGTTCGTGGCTCAGGTGCTCAATCCCATGCATCGCCTTTGAAAAATCGTGGTAGCCTGCGAGGGCGTCAACAATATACCCATTCTCCCAACGCCTAGCCCTTATAAGAGGGAGCTCGTAGAGTGGAAAGCTGACCTCGACCTCATCGAGAACGTTCAGGAGGATCTGAAGCTCAGGTTTTCTTATAAGTTCCTCATGGTACATCGCTGTCCCACCCGAAGACGTTGAGCCGCTGCATGTGAGCTGGTATCATCATGTAGGGCCGGTTCGGGGAATCCCTGTCAAGGAGGGCCAGGTAGTTGATCTCACCGTTTTTATGCCTCGCCATCTTGAGTACGGCCAACGCGACCATGGCCTTTCTCCCGGATGTTATGTCGAGTTCTATCGTGTACCCCTCGGAGTCCAGGGAGTCAAAGAGGTTCCTCAGCCTCTCCTCAGCGTCCTGCAAGTTGTCGTCTTTGATTACAAGGCGACTTATATCGGGGTTGAACGAGTACGCCCTGGATATCTCTTTCAGTGCATCAACGACCTTTGAAAGTGTTTTCACGTGCCTCTCCCCAGTCACGATGAGGATCCGTTCGGGCTTTTTCCCATTATTGACCACCGCGTAGTATGTGTTCACCAGTGCCCACTCTGAGCGTCCCAAAAGTGCGACGTAAGCGATTTTGACCATGCATCGCCACCTCAAACGGATAATTCCTCTCTAATCAACTAGCACCATCCCGTACAAAACACTTTCGGAGAAGTCAAGTTCCACAAGGGAAGCGAGTTCTATCCCAACCGCATCGATGCTCGGCCTGACCTTAGTCGGCAGTCTGCAGGCCTCTCCCCTTTCGAAGGGACAGTCGTCGCAGAGGTTGCAGGAACCGGGGAAGAGGGCTGTTGCATACATTTTTCCCTCCCGGAAGAACTCCTCCTCCCTCTTCAGAAGATACCGGAGGACCCCCCGTTTCTCCCTCTCGAAGTTGTCCATGTCTATCTCGAACTTCACTATCATGGCCCTCTTGAAGTGCCGCACCCACTCCCTCACCTCCGTCCAGTTCGGGGCATGTGGAGGACAGCTCGGTCTTTTGCCGTACATCGGACAGGAGCGGCACTTCCAGACAGGCCTGGGTGAGACGACTATCTCATCAGCTGGGATTTCCCCCTCCCACAGCACCTTCATGGGGCATCAAGAAAAAGATGGAGGAAGAGCTTAAAAATCAATCCATCAGCCTGCCGCCGTTGACATCTATAACCTCGCCGGTTATGTGGTCGTTTTCGAGGAGGAATACCACAGCGTGGGCTATCTCCTCCGGTTTGGCTATCTCCCCGGTCAGCGAGAGCGAACGGAGCCTTTCCTTTATCTCAGGACTTATCAGCTCTGTATCAACCGGTCCCGGGGCCACTGCGTTGACGAGGATGTTGGGAGCAAGATGCCTTGCGAGGTTGAACGTGAGGGCTATCAGTCCGCCCTTCGAGGCCGCGTAGTGAGGCCCGACCGTTCCACCGTCCTTGCCGGCTATCGAGGCTATGTTAACTATCTTTCCCTTCTTCATGTACCTGAGAACCTCCTGGGTGACGATGAAGGCCCCCTTGAGGTTGACGCCGAGAACAGCGTCCCAGTCATCGTCGGTGACCTCCATGGGCTCCAGGGCCTTTCCAAGGATTCCGGCGTTGTTCACGAGGATGTCTATCCTATCAAAACGCTCGATGGTCCCCTCAACCATCTTCCTGACCTGCTTCCTGTCAGTGACATCCGCCTTTACTAAGAGGGTCTCCGCACCGTGGATCCTGCAGAACTCCGCCGTTTTTCTAGCCTCATTATAACTGTGAGCGTAGTTTATGACAACTTTTACCCCCCTCTTAGCAAGCTCAACCGCTATGGCTCTGCCGATTCCCCTTGCAGATCCCGTAACAACAGCCACTTTCCCCTCAAGCCGCATGGGTATCACCTACGACGGTTTCCCATGAAACCTAAAAAGGGTTCGGGCGAAATGTTTTTACGTTTGGAAATACAATTGTTACCATGAAGGCAGTCCCCCTGCTGGTAGCGTTCGTGGTGTTCCTGGCTGGGTGCCTGTCCTCTACCAATGGAGGTGGTGTTATGAACGCTGAAAAAAGCCTGAAGATTGGTTCTATTTTCCATGACGGCAGCTTTATCCCCTCAAAGTTCACCTGCGACGGGGAAGATATCAACCCGCCTATCTACATCGGCAACATAAGCCCCAAGGCCAGGAGCCTGGTCATAATTATGGACGACCCAGATGCCCCCAGAGGTACTTTTACACACTGGATAGCATGGAACATTCCGCCAAGAGGCGAGATCCCGGAGAACCTCCCCAAGGTGGCGGAGGTTAAGAACCCTATGACCCTCATCCAGGGGAGGAACGATTTTGGCAGGGTGGGGTACGGGGGTCCGTGCCCTCCACGTGGACATGGGACACATCACTACCGCTTCAGAATATACGCGCTGAACGTGGAGCTCAACCTGAAGCCCGGGTCAACAAGGGAAGAACTTGAAGAGGCCATGAGGAACCACGTGATCCAGTGGGGAGAGCTGGTAGGCCTATACAAGCGGATATAAACATCGAGTCACTTTTCTTTAAGCTTTACCACCAGGTTTACCGCACTCTGAAACGCCGATAGGAAGTTGAGGGTAAAGAAGATCCAATCGCCGATCACGTAGGAGTACACCGTAAGCATCGTCGCGGCGGTCACGTAGATGATTATAAACTTCAGATTAAGAGGGCACTGTCGCGTTCTTACTGTTTCGATCGTTTGGGGCACCCATGAACTCACCAGCAGTATCATTCCGATTAACCCTATTATCTCTCCACCGTTCATACTCGTCACCCAAACGGGAGAACCGTAAAGACAAAAAAGCATTATGCACTTCTTTAAGTTAAAAGTGAGGGAATAATTGGGTGGGATAGGCACTTAAAACTAAAGTTGACTCGCAAGCCTTGACATCGCCCAGGTCTTTACATCGTCATCGATTATGCCCTCTATGAGGTTCATTGCCTCGGATACCCTTCCTGACCTAGCCAGAACCATGGCAACCTCCGCCTGTATCTTGGACTTGTTCGAGAGATCCCTCATGTACTCCGCTATCTTCAGGGCCTCATCCGTGTCTCCCATGTTGAGAAACTCAAATGCCAGGCTCATCAGGGCTTTAGTGCTCTCCGCTTCGGTTTCTATGTCCAGGGCACTTTTAATGGCCAGCTCAAGGGCGTCCCTGTAGTCACCACCTTTCCTAGCCAGCTCAAGGGCTATACGGGACATTGCTTTAGAGCGAACAACCTTATCCGGAATGGCCCTGGCCATATTGACAGCTTCATCATAGTTGCCGGCCTGAATAAGCTTTAAAACCGCTTCGTAAAGGGATCTAGAGCGATACCACTCCTGCATGGCTACCCCCAAAGGTTTTAGAGCTCAAAGAATTTAAGCCTCCCGTGGCTAGCGATTGAAGAACCGTGCAGGTCACCAACATCAAGACTTATAACCCTACACGACGAGTGGTAGATAGGTGGGAAAATGAAGAGGTACGCGATCTTTATCGTGCTCTTGGTTCTTGGGGGATTTGCGGCCGGATGCATATCGGGCGAAACTTCACCAGGCACTTCAACAACACAGTCGATGGGACCCTCAGGGTACACGATTATCAACGGCACCAAGATATACTTCAACGAACTCCACTTCTACATGTACGGTATGAAAACGTGCCCGCACTGCAGGCACATGCATACCTTAATTCCCGCAACCTTCGGTGAGAGAAGTCTGACTTATTATGAACTGGTCGGAAACGCCACAAATGACGAGATATTTAGAGAACTCTCAAGGCTGACTGGGATCTCGGGAGTGCCGGCTATTGGAATAACTTACCAGGGAAAGCTTAGAGGGGTCATTGAGGGGGAATTCAACGTAAGCGCCACCCCACAGATAGTGTACCAAGCCATGAAACATTCGGGGGTCTTTCTTGAGGTGGGAGGAGAGTGGTACATCCTGCCCTACAACGACACGAAGTCCCAGGTGTACATAGGGCAGCTCTACACCATCTTCGTCAAGAACCGGCTACCGAAGACGAATCAGACGTCCGGTTGATCTCTTTTGGAGTTATTGCACAGTAGGGGGCCATTAAAACACCCTGGCATAGCCCCATTTCCTTACACTCATGAGGATGGAGGTCTCGGTGCTCCTTATCCCCCCTATCCTTCCGAGCTTCTCTATAAGGAAGTTTTCAAGCTCCTGAAGGTCCCTCACCGTGACTTGCATCAGGATATCGTGAGCACCCGTTGCGATCCCCAAGACATCCACCTCAGGGAGTTTACTGAGCTCCTCCGCTGCCATTTTTATCCTGCTGGCCTCAACATCAACCGCTATAAAAGCGACTATTGAGTAACCCGCCTTGAAGGGATTGATGAGCGCAGAGAACTTTCGTATAACCCCTATCTCCTGGAGTTTTTTGACCCGAAGACGCACTGTGGACTCTGGAACCCTCAACCTCCGAGCCATTTCAGAGTAGCTCGCCCTCCCGTTTTCCTGGAGTATCCGAAGGATGCCCCTATCAAGTTCATCGAGACGAATCTCAGCCATACAAACCACCGATCTTAATATTTCAGCATTTTATTTATAAAGATTTATATGTAATACGTAAAATTTAACCGAAATCTCTATTAATTTCTAAGGAGTATAACATCTAGGGTGTGACCATGGACGAGGAGGATGTTGCCAGACGGTACTCCCACATGTTCCCAACATCATCGCGGGTAACCTACACCCCAATAGTAGGGGTCAAAGCGGAGAACGCGCGTGTTTGGGACATCCGTGGGAGGGAGTACATAGACTTCCTCAGCGATGCTGCCGTCCAGAACGTTGGCCACAACAACCCCAGGGTGGTGCAGGCAATAAAGGAACAGGCCGACAGACTCGTTCACTTCACGTTTATATACGGCTTTCCGATAGAGCCTCTCCTCCTGGCAGAGAAGCTGGCCGAGATCTCACCGATCGAAGACCCAAAGATAGCCTTTGGCCTCAGCGGAAGTGATGCAAACGATGGTGCAATAAAGTTCGCCAGGGCGTACACGGGAAGACGTTCAATTCTCAGCTATCTGCGAAGCTACTACGGCTCCACGTACGGCGCTATGAGCCTTACAGGGCTGGACTTTGAAGCCCGGGCTAAAGTGGGGGAACTCAACGGCGTTCACTTTATCCCATACCCAAACTGCTACCGCTGTCCATTCGGGAAGGAACCCCAAAGTTGTAGGATGGAGTGCGTGTCCTACCTGAAGGAGAAGTTCGAAGGAGAGGTACATGCCGAGGGTATCGCCGCCCTCTTTGCCGAACCAGTACAGGGGGATGCGGGCATGGTTGTTCCACCCAGAGACTACTTCAAAAGGGTGAAGCGCCTTTTGGACAAGCACGGGATCTTACTGGCCGTCGATGAGGTTCAAAGCGGGATGGGAAGGACGGGCAGGTGGTTTGCAATAGAGCACTTTGGAGTCAAACCCGACATAGTAACCCTCGCCAAGCCCCTGGGGGGTGGACTGCCCATAAGCGCCATCCTCGGACGGAGAGAGATCATGGACACCCTGCCCCCGATGGGACATGCGTTCAGCCTGAGCGGGAACCCCATTGCAAGTCGGGCGGCGCTGGTGGTCATAGAGGAGATCGAGGAAAGGGATCTCTTAAAGAGGGCCGAGAAACTGGGGACATACGCCAAAAAACGGCTGGAGAAGATGAAGGGAGAACATGAACTCATCGGTGACGTTCGTGGCCTCGGCCTGATGCTTGGGATTGACCTTGTGAAGGATAGAGAGACGAAGGAAAGGGCATACTCCGAGGCCAGGAAGGTCGTCTGGCGGGCCTATGAGCTCGGACTTATACTGGCGTTCCTGCAGGGCAACGTGCTCAGGATACAGCCACCGCTGACGATAGAGGAGGACCTGCTTGAAGAGGGGCTCAACCGATTGGAACAGGCAATAAACGACGTGGAGGAGGGAAAAGTACCCGATAGGGTGCTCTCAAAAGTTCAGGGATGGTGAAGAAGTTCAGAAGATGACCTCATCCATCCCCGTTTCAGTGGAGCCCTCTCCCGGCCTCAACTTTTCAGGCATGTTCGAAAACGCCAGTATCTGGTAGATCGCGGAGATCAAGAGTAGAATCGCGCCCACCAGGATTATCAAGGTCAACGCCCCCCACCAGAGCCATTTTGCAGTGTCCGCGAATTCTTTGACACCGGTTATGTCGTACATGGCCTCCCACGCTTTTTTCTGGAAGTAGGCCGCCAGGATGAAGACGACAATAACGGCGATGGCCACGATGACGATCAGACCCAGCACAGTGGAGCTTTGAGTCCCCTGATCCAGATCGTAGACCACAGATGTTGACTCCCCTATCCCTATAGGATGGGACCCATGGAAAACAACTCCCTCCCCTGAGCTCGGGTGAAGGGCTAAGACACCGGCCAGCACGATGATAACGGCGAGCACAATACCGCCCACTGCAACTATGAATCCGTAGAGATAGTACCTGAACGGTCTGCCGTCTCCCGCCTTGTCCCCAACTCCTTTGAGAGCTATCAGTATGAGTACAAAGCCCACCAGAGAGAGGATGCTTCCAAAAACCCCTATGTACGGCACAGCACCGAAAAATCCCGCCGCAAGTGCTAGTATGGAACCTATTAGACCAAGGTTCCTTTCACTACTCACGTCAACCTCCACTGATACCACCATAAAATGTAAAGGTGCAACTTCTTAAAAAACTTTAGGAGGGGAAAAGCATACACCAACGATGAAAAAAAGCCGGGGGAGTTACCCCTTCCCTTTCTCGGTCTTTGAGCCCTCGTCCTTCTTGCTTGACTCTGCGGATTTCTGAGCAGGTTTTGCGGCAGGTTTAGGTCTCGCCGCGGCAGGGGGCTTAAGGCCGTAGCCAATTACCTTGAACCTGAACTCTGTTCCGTCCCTCAGGTAGTACGTGGTTTCCTTGGTCTCTTTGTTGAATGTGATCCTCTCCACGGGGAAGCGGTAGTCCCCGAACTTCTCGTTGAGCTCCTGAACCTTCTTGGGATCGATGGGAACCCAGTCGTACAGCTCCAGGTCTTCCTCCATCCCCGAGGTGGTCAGGTAGCAGTTCTCCACGTGCCCGAGCGCCCCTGTGGGACACACATCCACACAGAACTGGCAGAAGGTACACCTGCCGTAGTCCACCTTTGGATGCGGTCTCTTCTCAATTTTTCCATCGATCTCTATCCAAGTCATCTCTATTGCCCTGGCCGGGCATATCTGACCGCAGAAGTTACAGCCTATGCACTTCTTCCAGTCGAGAGTGTGGAACCCCCTGTACTTGGGTGCCGGCTCTATCTTCTCGAAGGGTATCTTTATCGTGACCGGCTTTTTGAAGAGGTACTTGATGCCCAACCATGGTTTGACGAATGACTTCTTGAGCCTGACCTTCTCCTCGCCGACGATCCTAACTCGGGGTTTTTTAACGCTCTCCATCTTCATCACCTGTCTATGTCCGGCGGGCAGTTGTCAAGGGTCTTCAGGATGACCGGCACGTCCGCGAGGCGTGCTCCCTTAAGCAGTTCCTCGAGCACGGTAACGCCGTGGCTCTGGCTCGGTCCGCGAACGTGGACGCGGTAGGGCTTGTGGGTTCCGTCGCTGACTACGTAAGCACCAAAGTCACCCTTAGTGCTCTCGACGTGTGCGTAGGCGTCTCCCTTCGGCGGTTTGAACCTCGGTAGTGCCTTGAGCCTTGGATCCTGTACCATATAAGGTCCGCTTGGCGGCCCCATATCGAGGAGCTGTTCGAGTATGTAAAGGTCCTGCTCAATCTCGTACCTTCTCACAAGGACCCTCGCGAGACTGTCGCCCTCCTTCAAGACCGGAATCTCGAAGTCAAGCTCAGGGTAGAGATAGTAGGGGTCGTCCTTTCTGACGTCGTAGGGAACACCGACCGCGCGAAGGTTCGGCCCGGTGACCGCATGCCTCAGCGCAAACTTCTTGTTCATGACGCCTACTCCCTCGGTCCTCTCTATCGTGATGTAGTTGTCGAAGAGAATCTCGTCAAAGTCCTTGAGCTTGCCCTTGAGGTACTCGACGGTGTCGCGGAGCTGACGGAGCCACCTGTCCCCGGGTATGTCCCTCCTGACGCCACCGGGGACGGTGTAGATGTGGTAAACCCTGCCACCGGTGAGCTCTTCAAAGAGGCGCATGAACCTCTCACGGTAGGCAGCCGCCCACTGACCGGCCGTGTAGAGGCCTATCTCGTTTCCAAAGCCCAGTACCCAGAACATCCATGCGCTCATCCTCGCCATCTCAAGGACCATCGTCCTTATCCACTGGGCCCTGTCTGGAACCTCCCAGCCGACTATCTCATCGACTGCCATTGAGTAGATGTTTTCCGGAACGTCACTCTCGGGGACGCATATACGGAGGAGCAGGGCTATATTCGTGAAGTATGGCCTGCCCTCGGCCAGCTTCTCAAAGCCCCTGTGCAGAAAACCCGGATTGACTATCGCCTTCTCTATCCTGTTGCCGTCCATCTTCAGGATTATGCTGAAGTTCTCGGTGGCCATGTGCTGCGGTCCAAAGAACAGTTCGTAGGTGCTCTTGTCTATCGGATGCAGGTACATGTCGTGCCCCTTTGCTTCTTCCCTAAGTTCCTTCGGTACTTCCAAATCGGCCATGGTCATCACCTCATATCACGTAGTTGGTCTTGCTCTCATCGTACCTGTCGAAGTCCTCGCCGTATATCCCCTTCACGTACCCAAGCATGTTGAAGTCCTTCCTGAAGGGGTGCTTCTCGTATTCCCTCGGTTCAAGGATGAACGGCCCGAGCCTTGGGTTGCCCTCGTACATAACTCCGAAGAACTCATGACCTTCGCGCTCGTAAGTCTCCGCCACGGGCCATATATCCATGACCGTCGGGAGTCTGGGGTCCTCACGTGGAATCCTAGTCCTTACCGCAGCATGAATGCTCTCATCCACGCTCCAGAGATGGTAGATCACCTCAAACTCCCCCTCCTTGAGCCAGTCCACGACGGTTATCTGTATGAGCATCTCAAACTTTTTCTGGGCGGTCTCAAGGAATTCTTTTATCCTTTCTGAGGGAACCTTGAACTCAACGCGCCGCTCGCGCCTGACGTTTCCTTCGGCGTAAGGCGCTTCTCTCAGTATTTCCTCAACGAGCCTCCCCTCTTTGGTCTCGGGAATTTCAGGCTTGGTCTCCTCGGTGTTCGCGACTTTCTCTTCGACCTTGGGTTTCTCGTTCATATCCATGCCAGCCACCTCCTCGCTTCTTTCTCACGCCAGTCTTCACCAAAAAGCTCATCCTGGTTCTTCCTGTAGTACTCGTAGTTCTCCCGGTACCTCTTCCATCCGTCAGCGGTTCCCTCATCTATCTTGCGCATTATCTCCATTATCCCGTCCATAACGGCTTCGGCCCTCGGCATGCAGCCCGCTATGGCAACATCAACCGGCAGGTATCTGTCGAACTGCTTCACCACGTTATAGGAGTCCCAGTAAACGCCGCCGTTTATCGGGCATGATCCGTGTATCATGATGTACTTCGGGTCCTGCATCAGCTCGTAGGTTATGATGATCCTCTTGAGGGTCTTCGGGGTGACGTAGCCTGTGATGAGGAAGAGGTCACCCATCCTCGGCGCAGGGTTGGGCATTACTCCAAAGCGCTCGAAGTCATATCTGGCTGTGGCAAGGGGTGGCATCTCGATACCGCCGCACCCCGTACAGAACGCCACTATCCAGAGGCTCTTCTTTCTGGCCCATCGAAACAGGGGCTCGAAGAGTTTGAACTCCTGGAGCTCGTAGCTTATGAAATCGTCATTTTTCTTCTCGCTCATTCACATCACCTCACACCGTCAGCAACACGGCTATTATTCCGATTATCGTCGGCCACTTCCAGAAGAACTTCGCAGCCTGGTCGATGGTGAACCTCGGGTAGATACTGGCCACGAATATCGCAATGAACAGCACCGCTATCTGCTTGATGAGCAACTCAAGGAGGTTGCTCGCTCCGCCGAGGAACAGTATGGCGAAGAACGCCGTCTCAGCGAAGAGCTGAACCGCGTGCTGGGTGAAGAGTATCGCCGCCTGTTTGCCGCCGTACTCAAGCATTGGACCCATAGAGATTTCCGCTGGGGCGGTTATGATGTCGAAGGGTTCCAGCCCGATCATCGCTTGGAAGACTATGTCAAAGACTATCATCGCCAGCAGGAGTGCAGGAACCAGGATACTCCATCCGTGGATCTGCTGAAGGGCCACTATCTCGCCCAACTTGAACGTTCCGAAGTGCTGGACGATGGCGATTATCGCAAGGCCGTAGGGGAGTTGCATGGCAACCATTGTGAGGAGGCCACGCTGAACACCGAGAGCCGAGTACGGGTTTCCAGAGCTCATGGCACCGAGCATTATACCGAGCATCGGCACCTCAAGGAGGTACGCGACGACTATGAGGTCCGCGTTGCTGCTGAAGAGTTGGAAGTTTGCCAGGGGAAGGAAGAGCAACGCGGTTATGCTGGCGCCGAGGGCAAATATCGGACCGAAGTCGTAGATGAAGCCGTGGCTGATGCTCTCCTTTTTTCCAAGCAGTTTGAGGGTGTCTATAATCGGCTGGTATATCGGCGGACCGACCCTTCTCTGTATCCTCGCCATCGCCTTTCTCTCGATTCCCATAAATATGAAGCCCATGAAGGTGGCGTAGAGCAGCATTCCGATAACTTCAAGGACTAGCCTGACGTCGAAGTTCATTCACAACACCCCCCACAGTGCGAGTATCAGCAGCACTATTGCAAGGTACCATGAGTAGGACTGAACGTTGCCGTTGTAGACGCTCTTCCTGAGAACGTCGGCAAAGTCCTCCGATAACTGGCCCAGCCTCTCGTAGAACCTGTCCCAGCTGTACTTGAGCCAGAAGTCAAGGGCCTCGGCGAGCGGCCTGTAGAAGTTCCACCTTATGCTGAGGTTGTAGTCCTCCGTGACAGGGTTACCCGACTGGTATGTGTCCGTGACCGGAACCTTCCTAGCTCTGGCTCCGTACACGTACAGAAGCCCCGCTATCACTATACCTGCAACGAGCACCAGAGCAACACTCAGGGCGTTGTAGGTTCCGTTGGGGGTTATCATCTTGTAGTAGTTTCCGGTGATGACCGGCTTCCTGAACAGCTTGTTGATGTACTCAACGACCAGACCCGGGGCTATTCCAAAGACTATGTTCAGTATTCCAAGTATGCCCATTCCGATGAGGAGGGGTGCTGGTGCTTCTTTAACGTCGTCAAGGTCACTCGGTCTCTGCCCGAACCACAGAGAGTACAGGAACCTAACAACGTAGGCAAACGCCAGCGCGCTTCCGAGGAATATCGCACCGGCCACCAGGGGCATGTGCGCCTGGATTGCCGCCTCGTAGATCAACCACTTACTGGCGAAGCCGGCCATCGGTGGTATTCCCGCGAGGCTGAGCACCGCCACGAGGCCCATTGCGAAGGTTATCGGCATCTTCTCAGCCAGTCCTCCGAAGTCCTCGAACCTAGTCTTTCCAGTTCTTAGTATGACCGCGGCGGTCACGAGCCAGAACAGCCCCTTGAATATCGCGTGGCTGAGGACGTGGAAGAGCGCCCCGCTAAAACCAAGGGCGGTACCGGTTCCTATCGCCAAGAGGATGTAGCCGACCTGTCCGACCGAGGAGTAGGCAAGGAGCTTTCTGAGGTCCTCCTGAAGCACCGCAAGGAAGCTGGCCACCACAACGGTTATCGCCCCTATCCAAGCGATGATGTAGAGAAAGAGCGGATGGCCGTGGAAGGTCCCGAGGCTGAAGTAAAGCTTGGCACCCATCATCATGAGGAGGACGTAGAATATACCGTAGACTCCAGCTTTGCTGAGAACACCGCTGAAGAACGTGGTGTAGCTCTGATCCGTCTCACTGTAGGCGTCGGGTGCCCAGACGTGGAGTGGAAATGCTCCCGCCTTGACACCGAACGCCGTCAGGAAGAACGTGAACAACAGGATCATGTCGGTTCTGCTGAACGTGAGTGTGGCGTGGTAACCCATGCCGGAGAGTCCGGTGAGCTGGGCATCCTTGGCAAATATCTGGGATATCGTGGTGAAGTCAAGGGCCCCCGTTCTGGCGTACACAAGGGCGATTCCAAGGAGCATCGAGTAGGCACCGATGACGCTGAGGACGAAGTACTTTAACGAAGCGTGCCTGTTGTACTTGAGCACCATCATAAAGCTGGCGAACGTCATGAGCTCCCAGAACAGGAAAAAGCTCACGAAATCCTGGGCTGTGAAGACACCGAGCACGGCTGTGAAACTCATGAGGGCAAATAGCCAGTTGTAGCCGCTTTTCGCGGTCGACACCATGCCGAGTGCCATTGTAAGGCCCAGAACTGCCCCAATGATGGCGAAGTACCACGTCATGGTGTTCAGGGCGAAGCTCATGTTAAAGCTCCCCAGGGTGAAGGAGTAGGTGATGGACTTCCCATCCGCCACCGTGGGGTAGGCTTTTATGAGGTAAGCCACCGGGACGACCGCACCCGCAAGGCCGATGAGCTCCCGCACGCCCTTAACATCGAGCACCCAGGCAAGGATCCCCGCCAATATCGGGACGAAGAGGATTATTGTAACCTCGTTGATCATGCTCCCACCCCCATCAAGGGCACGTTCTTAATGTACTGGGCGACGTTGAAGATATCGGCCCCGGCTTTCTGGGCAAGGTTCCAGACGTAGTCCGGGTAGACGCCGATGACTATTACAACGGCCACCAGAAGCAACATTATGGCACCCAGTGCAGCGCTCTCTGTGATCCTCTCCCCGCTTCTCTCGAACCACATCACGTGTAGCAGCCTCAGGTAATAGACCGCCTCCACGACGCTGGCTATCAGCACGAGGGCCGCGGCCCACGTGTAGCCGACGTCAACTGTCGCCAGTATTATCCTCAGCTTGCTCCAGAACACGTTAAACATCGGGATTCCAATGACCGCCAGTGAGCCGATCGTTATACTGAACGCCGTGATCGGCATCCGCCTCCCGAGCCCTCTGAAGTTCTCCACCTCGTCACCCCCCAACTCCACCGCAACGTAGCCGACGGCGATGAAGAGGAGAGCCTTGACTATCGCGTGGTTCACCATATGGAAGACCCCAGCGTCAACGCCAGCCTGGGTCCCAAGGGCAAGCGCTAGGGCTATGAAGCCCACCTGGGATATGCTGGAGTAGGCTATCATCCTCTTGACGTTCCTCTGTCTCAAGGCCGAGAACTCAGCCACGATCACCGTCAGGGTCGCCATGATGACCACCAGTTTGAGCACGGAGTGCCAGCTGCCCACAGCCTGCATGAGGTAGAGCAGTCTCGCGGCCGCGTAGAGACCCGCCTTGACAACGAACGCTGAAAACATGACGGTCACGGGGTGCGGCGCGGCCTGGTAGGCGTCGGGTGCCCACGCATTGAGCGGGAAGAGCTCGGCCTCAACCGCAAGGCCAAAGATAAGCAGGGCCAGTCCAGCCTGAGCGGCGGTGGCGTTCATGGAACCTGCCAGTTGGGCGATCTGTGCCATGTTCAGGGTCCCAAGGGAGCCGTAGATGATGGCTATGCCTATCAGGAAGAAGCTTGAACCTATGCCACCCAGGATCATGTACTTCATAGAGGCTTCTGCCGCTTCCCCAGTCTTGTTGTAGGCGGTGAGCGCGTACGCGGTTATTGACGTTATCTCCATAAAGACGAAGAGGTTGAAGATATCGCCCGTTGCTATCATCCCAGTTGCCCCAAGCATAAGCAACAGGAACAGCATGGCGTACTTGTCGATCGGCTCGATTTTGATTGTCTTGAAGTTGTATATGCTGAGCAGAAAACTTACCGCGGCTACTATGAACACGAACAGCGCCGCAAAGTGGCCGATGTAAAGGTCGATTCCAATGGGGGGCTGCCATTTACCCGCCATGACGATTATTGGCTTTCCTGTGGTGTAGACCTCATTGAAAACCCATGCAGCCGCTGCCGTCTGAACCGCCGTGACAAGCACCAGAAACGGCATCACTGCCTTCTTGCTTGCGGCCTTGATTACCGGAACGAAGAACGCACTTATCAGGGGTATAGCTATGAGGAGTGATGCGTACTGACCGTTCATCCTCTCAACCTCCTTATCTCCTCGATGTTAAGGGTTCCGTACTTCTCGTACAGGATTATGGCGGCACTAAGGGCCATGGCGGTCGTTGCAACGCCGATGACGATTGCGGTGAGGACAAGGGCCTGGGGAATGGGGTCAACGGCGCCCTTAGGGCCGACCCCCTCGCTGAGAATTGGGGCACTCTTCCCATTGATGTACCCGATGCTTATGAGGAGCAGGTTGACCCCCGTCTCCATGATGCTCAGGCCCACGAGCATCTTGAGCAGGTTCTTCTTGACCAGCACAGCGTACAGGCCGATCATTATCAGGGCTATAGCTCCGAAATAGTAGGCGCTGATTTCAATCATTGCCACTCACCCCTTCCTTGAGCATGTTATCTATGATTCCGCTGAGCTCGGTTCCAACCTTGAGGCCTATCAGGATGTAGATTATTGGAATGAAACCGCCACTGAAGAGCTTTCCAACGGTTCCAACATGCCAAGTCTGCCATATCCAGTCGTACAGGAAGTAGCTGCCTATGAGCAGCCCGATAAGGCCGACCGCTACGTAGCTCATCCCGACCAGTCCCTCGGTCACCTCGAAACCCTTGTGCGGTATCTCGTACACCGTGAACGCCATGTACAGGAGCAGGAAACCCGTTGCTATAGTGGCACCACCAGGGAAGCCTCCTCCCGGAGTGAGGTGTCCGTGGATGAATATGTAGGCACCGAAGAGCACTATGAACGGGAACAGAAACCTCGTACCCGTGGTGAGCACGACGCTTCCAGGGACTCTAGCCGTCCTCTCCCTCTTTCTTTTCCAGAGCAACGCTCCAACGCCGGTGGATGCTATGAAAAGCACCGTGACCTCACCGAGCGTATCGAATCCACGGTAGTTGACGACTATCGCGGTAACGGCGTTTACCGCACCAGTTTGGTCTTTAACGTGGTTGAGGTAGTACTGGCCGACCAGCATCTTATCCTGACCAAAGGGGATGTGGGACATCGCCACGGCCAGCCAGTATCCGATTATCAGTATCGTAATGATGGCAAGAGAGCGTTTCAGGATGCTCACCATCTCACCCACCACCCTGGCTTTTCTTCCTCCTCGGTTTCAAACCTCCTCGTCCGCTTTATGGCGAATATAAAGACGGCCCCGCTGAGGGCGGCACCTATGGCGGCCTCGGTCATGGCAACGTCGGGTGCCTGCAGGAAGAAGAACAGCAGCGACGCAAACAGGCTGACCGCCGCCATACCAACCACTGCCGCCAGCAGGTCCCTCCACTCCACCGCAAACACTGCTGAGAGTACCATAATCCCTATGATGATGTAGTCGATACAGCTGATGCAGTTCATTCCTCTCCCCCCTCCTGCTTCAAGTGCTCCCCGTACTTGTCAAGGACGCTGCCATGCCACAGCGGGATGCCCTTCTTGTAAGCTGCCCTTATCAGCGCATGGGCGCTTATGGGGTTCGTCAGCAGGAGAAATGTGGCTATGGTTATCGTCTTCACCAGCCATGACCAGCTTCCGTAGCTGGTTCCAATGGCCCAGATTCCAGTGCCAACCACAACACCGAGTGAACCGAGTGTGGCGCTCTTAGTTGAAGTCTGCATCCTGTTGTAAACATCCGGCATCCTGATGAGACCCAGCGCTGAGAGGAAGTAGAAGAACGTACCTATCAGCACCAGGGCTTCTCCGATTACGGCCGCGGCGTTCATATCCCTCCCTCCAAGTAGCGCGCGAAGGCGATGACGCCTCCAAAGGCCAGGACCGCGTACACCAGTGCAACGTCGAGGAATATCATCCTCTTGTAGTAGAGTGCGAAGAGAACCATGAGGCCGGCGGTTATGGTTGTCATGATGTCCACCGCCACCAGCCTGTCAACCGTGGTCGGCCCCCTGAATACCCTGTACATGCTGAGCAGAAGCGCGATCGCTATCAGGACAAGATAAACGTTGACTCCCATCATCCGAAGATCACCTTCAGGAATTTTTCAAAGGGCACCGTTATTGCGGAGGATGCGTTTTTTACATGCTCATCCTCAGTCTCTGCGTGGAGGACTTCATCCGGAACCCATATCCAGTGTATGAAGTAATCGTCGTCGTCCACGTCGAGTGTTATCGTTCCAGGCGTCAGGGTGATTGAGTTTGCTAGCGCCAGTTTTCCGGCGTCGGTATTCAGTACCGTCCTGCAGTGAACGATCCCAGGGCGTATCGGGCGCTTTGGATGGAGAACCCGGTACGCCACGTCAAGGTTGGCCACTATCATGGCCCACAGAAAGTACGGTATGTACGCCGCAGCGTAGATGATCTTCTTTGGATGGAGGTTCGCCAGCCCCCCGGTGGTGAAGATCTCGTACGTAAAAGCCGCCACTATAAGCGACAGCAGCAAACCGAATCCCAGCTCCTGTGGGTCGATACTGGCCGTTAGGAACAGCCATATTATGAACAGCACGATCACAGTGTACAGATACCTACTTACTCTGCTTGCTTCCCCCATTGAACAACCCTCCAGTTGAGTTTCAGCTCGAAGCTAGCAGTAGCTACAGGTGACTTTTAAACAATTACTTATAAACGTTTCCGGAAAAACCCCAGGTTTAGAACTTTTGGTTAAGGTGCCGGCGCCAAAAATGTCCCCCTTTGCAGAAAAGAGTGCGTTAGAGCCAACGAATGGTCAAGTATGCCCCGCGGAGTTTCACGGGAAAGGGCGTCAAAGGGGAAAAAGACACCGGTTCAATAGATTGAAATCCTCTTAACACCCTCAAGTTTGGAGAGCTCGTTGATCAAATCCCCCGCCACGGGCCTCTCCGTGATTATCGTCAGGGTTGCCTCCGGGTACAGTTCCGGATCCTCCGCGACAACCTGGACTATGTTGATATCCCGTTCGGCTATTTTCTGTGCGATCTTGGCCAGGATGCCGATGGCACGCGGCTCGGGCTCTATCTCGATGACACCGTATCCAACGTGTCTCCCGACGTACTTCATGTGCACCGTTGGTTCAAGGTTCATGTATATGTCCCTGAGTTCCGGAATCTTGAGTATCATACCCACCGTTTCCTTGACAACCCGTCGGTCAACGTCTAGGGCCTTGGCTATTTTGGTGTAGGGGACCTCAATATCACCGGCTTTGATCTTCATATCATCCGAAACCTTGAGACCGTACTTCAGAAGTGTCTTTGCGATCTGTTTTCTCACAGGGTATTCATCAAAGTAATGCTCCACCTTTCCCCACATCTCAACCACCCATAGTAGTCCATCGCTAGACTCTTTAATTCAATAATATTAAAATGTTTCCATGCCAGCATGCTCACACTGGTTAAAGCTTTAAAAACTTTTGGTATCCCTGAGCATCCACGAACATCCCTGGACGGATATTTTAGCCATCGCCGTATTTTTAAATGCCCCTCTGTAGTCCATAAACATGATACGGCTCAGGCTACCCCACTCCAGATTTGAAGAGGCCGATGATAGAATCAGACTGATATGGCGGAACACCCTTTATGCAGACTTTGAGAAGAGCGAGCTTGAGGAGATCATCCGGAGAAAATTTCGAGTGAGCCCCCTAATCTCCGTTGATGACGGGGCCCTAATCGTGGGAACGGACTATGAAAGAGTTGAAAAGTTCATCGCCCTTTTCCTCCAGAATAACCTTGGCAGTCGCCTGATGAACGTGTACACCGGACGGTCGATCGTCTACATTCACGAAGGCATGGATGTCCCACTCCTGGGCTACAACGCGTTCGGGCTCATCGACAGGGGCACCAACCTCATTCAGGTACGCGGTGTCACAGGCTGCAATCTCTCCTGCGTATTCTGCTCGGTCGATGAGGGTCCTTATTCCAGGACGAGAAAGCTCGACTACGTCGTTGACATTGATTATCTCTTGGAGTGGTTTAACAACGTTGCGAGGATCAAGGGAATGGGCATTGAAGCCCATCTTGACGGGCAGGGGGAACCGCTCCTCTATCCTTTCCGCGTAGAGCTCGTCCAGGCCCTCCGGGAACACCCCAACGTATCGGTTGTCTCCATGCAGAGCAACGGCGTTCTACTAACGGACAAACTCGTCGAAGAGCTGGCAGAGGCCGGCCTCGACAGGGTTAACCTTTCCATCCACTCCCTCAATTCAGACAAGGCAAAGATGCTCATGGGGATGAGGAGATACGACCTTGATCACGTCCTTGACATGGCCGAGGCCCTGGTAAACGCGGGGATAGACGTCCTCATAGCTCCGGTCATAATCTTTGGAATCAACGACGATGAGGCCGAGGCATTCATAGAGTTCGCCCGGAGGATTGGGGCAGGGAAACGCTGGCCCGCCATCGGATTTCAGAACTACGTACCCTACAAATTCGGAAGGAATCCCACAATAGCCCGAGTGGTTCCGTTCAGGGAGTTCTACGGATGGCTTAGGGGACTGGAGAAAAAGACGGGCATGAGGCCCCTCGTCCTCAAACCAGGCCACTTCGGCATGGAAAAACGGGAGTTCATACCCCTCTCCTTCAGGCCAGGTGAGGTTGTTAAGGCTGAAGTCGTCCTCCCGGGTAGAATAAAGGGGGAGATGCTTGCAAAGGCCCGCAACAGGCTGATAGAGGTAATCAACACGGAGGCTGAAGTGGGGGACAGGATAAGGGTGAAAATAGTACGGACGAGGCATGGAATCTACATTGGAACCCCATTTTAGCGGGCGGAAAGGATCCCTAGATAAACCTGGAGGTCGTTACCTTTAACTCCCCATTCTCCCAGAGATTCAGAAGGGCCTTGGCTATCCTCTCGCCGGCCTTTCCATCGCCGAAGGGATTGGGTGCAGTTGCCATCATACTGTAGAACCCCTCATCAGTGAGCAATTTATCTACATAATGAAGGACCCTATCCAATTCAAGCCCGACAAGGACGTTTCCACCGGCTTTTACCGTTTCCGGTCTCTCGGTGTTGTAGCGGAGCGTCAAGCATGGCACATTTAAGATTATGGCCTCCTCTTGAATTCCCCCAGAATCCGTCATGATGAGCCTCGCGTTCCGTTCCAGCCTCAAGAAGTCAAGATAACCGAGGGGCTTTGTTATCATCAAGTTGTCGATAACCTCAACGCGCCTCATGAGGCCGAACTCCCCAAGTTTGCCCCTCGTACGCGGATGCATTGGATAAACCGCCTTGATAGGAAGGTTCTCCAATATCTCGACTAGCTTCTCAAGATTTTCCTTTCTGTCGGTGTTCTCGGCACGGTGAGCAGTTACGAGGATGTATTTCCCCGATTTCAGGCCAAGGCGTTCAAGAACGTTGCTTTTTTTCTCTGCCAGTTCCGAGTTCTGAAGAACGGCATCAACAACCGTGTTTCCGACAACGTAAACGTTCTCCACTATCCCTTCCCGTTCAAGGTTTTCTCTGGCCTCCTCCGTTGGAGCAAAGAGGATCTCACTTGCGTGATCCGCCAGAACCCTGTTTATCTCCTCCGGCATCGTCCTATCGAAGCTCCTCAATCCTGCTTCAACGTGAGCCACCGGAATCCTCAGCTTGACACTCGCCAGAGCTCCAGCCAGAACAGTATTTGTATCACCTTGGACGAGAGTTACGTCCGGTTTCTCGTCCATCAAAACCCGTTCTATCCCCATCATTGCCCTTCCGGTTTGTTCGGCCTGGGTTCCAGAGCCAACTTCTAGGTGGTGGTCTATGTCGTCCAGTCCGAGTTCTTCAAGGAACACCCTGCTCATCTCATAGTCGTAGTGCTGGCCGGTGTGTATTAGAAGGGATTCAACCCCCAGTTCATCAAAAGCCCTTACAACTGGCGCGAGCTTTATTATCTCCGGCCGGGTGCCGAATACGAAGGCGGGCCTCAATACTCCCCCCTCCCGACGCCCTTAAAGAGGAAGCCCCTCGGCGGGTTCTCGACGACGTGCCTGCCGTCTATCAGGATTCTCGTTCTCATGAGCTTCCCGAGCTCCTCCCAGTTGAGGGACTTAAAGGCGGAATGGTCGGTTGCTATAACGACCGCATCGCTTCCTTCAGCGGCTTCCTCGATACTTCTGCTCGTGCCCGGGACTAAGGGATCGTAGGTTCTAACCTCAGCGACGTCTTCCCTGATACCCTCAACGAAGGTAAGTGCCGGCGAGTTCCTCGTGTCGTCGCTGTCGCCCTTGTAGGCTATCCCAAAGACAGCCACCTTCGCCTCTTCCGGCGGAATGTTGAGAGTTTTCAGGGCTTCGAAAAGAAGGTCCTTCGTGAAGAGGGGCATCGAATCGTTTATCTCCCTCGCAAGCTTTATCAGACCAAAATCCTCCTTGGCCGGCCAGACCAAAAGGTGCGGATCCTTCGGAAGACAGTGACCGCCAACGCCTATCCCCGGGGTGTGGATCCTGACCCGGGGGTGCGTGTTGGCGAGCTCTATGGCCTCAAAGACGTCTATCCCGTACTGGTGTGCAAGAAAGGCGAACTCATTGGCCAGCGCTATGTTAACGTCCCTGAACGTATTCTCCATCAGCTTTACAACCTCACTAACGGTTGAACTGGTTTTGAAGGTCTGGCCCTTGACAAAGGAGCGGTAGAGCAGTTCCGCCAGCTCGGCACTCTCTGGGGTCACACCGCCGAAAATGCGTGAGTTGTACACCAGCTCCTTGAATATCCTGCCGGGCATGACCCTTTCCGGGGCGTGAACCATGTAAAAATCGTCACCACGTTTGAGTCCGGTGAGTTCCTCGATGAGCCCCGCCATCTTGAGGGTCGTAAGAGGGGGTACCGTGCTCTCTATGATTATGAGGGAACCTTTTTTCATGGCCTTTGCGGCGGTCTTGACCGCACTCTCCAGGTAGGATAGGTCCGGGGTGCCATCGTCGCCAAGGGGGGTCTGGACGCACACCACATAAACATCCCTGTCCCTTATGTCCTCGGGATTGGATGTAGGGTTCAGCCTGCCGCTTTCAATGGCTTCCCCAAGGAGGTCCTCGATTCCGGGTTCAGCTATGTGAGACGTGCCGTTTTTGAGTCTCTCAACGACCTCCTCCCTCACCTCAAAGCCGGTGACCTCAAAGCCGGCACTGGCGAACATTATCGCCGTGGGCAGACCTATGTAACCTAGACCGATAACCGCGATCCTTGCGTTTCTGCTCTCTATAAGTTCCCTCATGAACCTCACCGCAGAAGATTTTCGATCAGGGGATAAAAGTCTTTTCCAGAAAACGGTTTCAAAAGGGTCTTTAAGTTTTTTCCGAGGTTTAAACCACTTTCGTAGTTCGAAAGAGCCGGGTTGCCCACGTTCATTTCTACCATCTCCGGTTTCACCGAGAGAAAGCGTTAGGACTGGGTTAAGGCCAAACGGAAAGATGGGGAACCATGTGAAACGGGGATTAAAAACCGTTTTTGGGAAACCCTTATATTGAACAGAGTTGTCCAGTAGTATGGTGGGTAGAATGAAGGTATGGGTGGATATAACTAACGCTCCTCACGTTCACTTTTTCAAAGGGGTGATCCGGGAACTTGAAAGATCAGGCCACGAGGTTCTCGTGACAGCGCGAGAGTTCGACGGCCTGACCGACATTCTTGACATGTACGGCTTCGATTACTACGCCGTGGGTCAGCACGGGGGTGCCACACTGGAGGGCAAGCTCCTGATGAGCGCCGAAAGAATGTACAAACTATCGAAACTCATCATCGAGGAGAAGCCGGATATTGCCCTCTACAAACATTCCACGGAGGCCCCTAGAGTCGCCTTCGGGCTAAAGGTCCCAACCATAGGCTTCGTTGATAACGAGACCGCAGTTGCACAGAACAAGCTTATCCTCCCGTACACGAGCCTTCTCGTCTACCCTAAGGCCATAGATGCCTACGAGCTTCTCAGGTGCGGCGCCGACCCCAACGGCATGCGCCCCCTGAATGGTTTCGCTGAGCTCGCCCATCTCTACGGTTTTACCCCGGATGACGGCGTCCTTAAGGAGCTCGGATTGAAGCGCAACGGTTACCTCGTTATGCGCACCGAGCCCATTAAGGCCAACTACTTCACGGGCGACGCCGAAAAGAGCATCTTGGAGGACGTGATTCCTCTCCTCCCGGACATTCAGATAGTGCTGTTCCCACGTACCGAAGGGCAGAAAAAGCGGCTGGAACATTTCTCAAACGTTATAATACCAGACCATGCCGTGGACAGTTTGAGCCTTCTGTACTACGCAAAGATTATGATAGGAGCAGGGGGGACGATGAACCGGGAAGCGATAGCCCTTGGAACCCCGACCATCTCAACTTACCCCGGAAAACTGCTGGCGGTTACCGAGTGGCTGGTTTCCAAGGGGTTGAAATTTCACTCGACTGACCCACTGGAGGTTGCCCGTGCCGCCGAGGAAATGATGGAGATGAACGGTAGCTACCGAGCCTACATTCGGAGCATTGTCGCGGGCCTAGAGAACCCGATGAACGTGCTGCTCAGGGAAATAGAATCCTACGAGGAATCGGGGACCTTCACAACTGTAAAAATAGAAGAGCTATCCCAGACCGGCAACCCTGGGGGTTATATAGGCCTCAACAAACGCCGCAACGAGAAGGAGCAGAACTGATGCCGCAAAGAGCTTCAGAGCTCTCACTGCCCCTTCCTGGAATCTTTTACCCGCCTCACCATCACCCCCAACGATCTCCCTGTACCATACTATCCCTGCGGTTCCGGCCAGGGCCAGGGCCGGTATCTCAAACACACCATGGGGAATGAGCCCCAGGAGGATACGCTCCATTGAGAACCCCCGTACACTCTGAACCACCCTAACCACCACCCCCACCACGAAGCCGTTGAACCCCATTATGAGCCAGGGGCCCAGGCCGAAGAAGAGCCCAGATATCATCATAAAGAAGGCAACCGTAACGTTGTTCGTGAATATCTTGAGGAAGTTCCTGAAACTCGAGTCGTAAAGGGGGCCCATCCTCTGTGCTATAGACCGTGTAACGGTCAGAGCACCGCTGTTGTTTAACGCCGCGAAGGCGTAGCCCAGAAAGCTAACCCCTAGGAAAATGCCCAGCAGAAGAAGAAATGACCTGCCCGGAGAGAATCGCTTTGAGTTCCCTTCGCTCACCGTCCACCCTCCAACGCCCTTTTTAAAGCTATCTTGAAGTCCTCCAAGTTCACGTAGGGTGTTTCCACGTCAAGTCTAAGTGCAAAAAACTCGTCTATCATGCCATCCAGCTCGGCTACCCTTTGGCCCTCCAGTCTTCTTTCCAGTTCTGCAAGCGCGTCTTCGGGGTGCATGAAAAAATCCCCCGTTATCTTAACGTGTCTAGCGATCCCGTTCTCCTCGTCGAACTCAATCCTTATGAGGCCCTTTTTTGCTTTGTGTTCGCCCACCCTGTGTTCCATCCTACCTACCCCTAGAGTAAATTAGCGGGAGAAGTTTTTAAAGGTTGGGCCCAAGTGGGAGCGGTGGTGTGAATGGGATACGGCGAAGTTAAGGAGAAAATGAAGCTCATCCTTCAGGAAACCCTTGAGGACATGCTGAAAGAGGCGGGGAAAGAATGGAGCGGGGAGATAACGTTCGATGACACCCCGAACATCGAGCTCGGCGACTTCGGAACGGCGGTTTCGTTCCAGCTTGCCCGGGTCTTCAGGAAGGCGCCAAAGCTCATAGCGGAGGAACTCACGGAGAGGCTCGGTGGGAAGCTCCCCGAGGAAATCTCAGAGGTCAGAGCGGTCAACGGCTACATCAACTTCTACCTGGACTACGGCACCTTCGGACGGGAGCTCGTCCGCGAGATACTTGAGAAGAAAAACGCATACGGCGAGAGCGCGCTTGGGGAAGGGAAGAAGGTCATCGTCGAGCACACTTCCGTGAACCCGACTAAGCCACTCCACATGGGGCACGCCAGGAACTCGGTTCTCGGCGATACCATGGCAAGGATAATGCGGAAGCTCGACTACACCGTCGAGGTTCAGAACTACATAGACGACCTCGGCGTCCAGTTTGCCCAGGTTCTCTGGGGTTACCTGAACCTCAAAGAGGAATTCGACAGGATCGAGGCGGAGATGAGGGAAAAGGGCCTCAAGGAGGACTTCATTGACCACGTAATGGGGCTCCTCTACGTCGAGGTTAACAGGCGCATAGAGGAGAACCCCGATGTTGATGGGGAAGTTCGTGAGCTGATGAAGAAGCTCGAGGAGGGGGACAACGAAATAGCGGAAATCGGCAGAAAGCTCGCGGAGAGGGTTGTCAGGGCGCAGATGCTCACTACCAGCCGCATGAAGATAAACTACGACCTCCTCAGCTGGGAGAGCGACATAATGCGGAGCGGAATCTTCGATGAGGCCTACAAGCTCATCGAGGCCAACGAGAACTTCTTCTGGGCGGAGGAAGGCAAGTACAAAGGAGCCTTCGTGATGGACCTTAGAAAGCTCTTCCCGGACATGAAGAATCCCTTCCTCGTCCTCAAGAGGAGCGACGGAACCGCTACATACACCGGAAAGGACATAGCCTATCACCTCTGGAAGTTCGGAAAGGTCAGTGCCGATATGCTCTACAAGCCGTGGGAGAACGAAGAGCACGAAACTTGGACGACCGCCCCCGATGGGAAAGCGATGCCCGGGAAGTTCGGGAAAGCCGATGTGGTCATCAACGTCATCGGTGCCGAGCAGAAGCACCCCCAGATGGCCATCAAGTACGCCTTTCAGCTTCTTGGCTTTGAGGACTCCGCCGGGAACTTCCACCACCTTGCGTACGAACACATTGTCCGCGAGGAGGGCAAGTTCTCGGGCAGAAAAGGAACCTGGGTTGGCTTTACCGTCGATGAGGTTCTCAACGAGGCCGTTCAGCGTGCCAGGGCCCTCGTGGAGGAGAAGAACCCCGGCCTGAGCGGGGAGGAGAAGGGGCACATAGCCGAGGCCGTCGGGGTTGGCGCCGTCCGCTACAACCTCGTCAAGTACAGCCCGGACAAGGTGATAACCTTCCGCTGGGATGATGTTCTCAACTTCGAGGGAGACAGCGCCCCCTACGTTCAGTACGCCCACGCCAGGTGTGCGTCCATCCTCAGAAAGGCCGCGGACGGTGGCATCGAGACCGACTGGGAGGCCCTCATGGAGAGGGCGGACTTTTCGAGGCTCACCAACAGGGAAAAGGAACTGGTAAAGCTCCTCGCCAAGTTCCCCGAAGTCGTGGAGGGGGCGGGCAGGGACGTCAAGCCCCATCTCATCCCGTGGTACGCCAACGAGCTCGCCTCGCTCTTCAACAAGTTCTACATGGACCACCCCGTGCTCAAGGCGGAGGAGGGGATACTGGAAGAGCGCCTGCTGCTCGTCCTGGCGACGAAGCAGGTGCTGAGGAACGCGCTCGAGCTGCTTGGAATAGAGGCGCCGGAGAAAATGTGATCACTCCCTCAGCACTTTTTCCACCACGGGGTCTATTATCCTGTATCCCCCGTTCTCCTTTTTTATCCACCCCATCTTTTCCAAGTTCCTGATGAGATTGGTCAGCCTGGCGTTCGTTATGGGGCCACTCTTTGCTTCCACGTAGTCCTTTAACTCGGACCATCTTGATAGTCCGATGGAGACCGCGCGTAGGATGAGGGTGTACCTCGGGGAGCGTCTTTCAAGTTCTAGTAGTTCCTCCCGTATCATGCTCCTCGCCTTTGCCATCGTGGTTTCCAGGGCCTTTTCTGGGTCTCCCTTTTTCCAGTAATTGAATCCAAACTCAACGAGCCACCCGGGTATTCCATCCAGCTCGTCAACGGCCCTTCTGATGTCGTCCTTCGGTACGTTCAATCCAACCTCTGAGAAGCCCACTCTAAGGAACTCCTCGGAAAGCTCCCTCGGAAACGGTCTGACCTCAACCTCCTCGTAGATTCTTCCGTAGAGGGGGCTTGAGTAGTCATCCAGTCCCAGAAAGTCGTGGAGAAGTCCAACCTCCGAGCCTGTGAATACAAAACCCAGGTTGGGCATTGAGTCGTAGGCGTGGGCTATGGCAGCCAGCAGATCCTTTCCACCCCGGGAACCGTAGAATCTTAGATACTGGGCTTCGTCAAAGGCCAGGATGGCCTTATGGCCCGTTTTTTCCCCAATCCTGTTGATAACCTCAATGACGTCCATAAACCCCATGTCGCGGGATTTGATCTGGATTCCCCCAATGTTCACCTTCTCAATGCTCATGCCCCTGAGAAATCCAAAACGGCCCCTTCCAATGAGTATTCTACTGAGCTCGTCCGTTATCACTGAGGCGCTTATGTTTCCGCTCCCTGCCGCGTAGAGCCTGCGGGCATCGAGGTAGAGTCCGACTCCCTGATATTCGTTAAGGGCCGCCTTTAGAAGGGAGCTCTTACCCACGCGGCGGATTCCTATGATAAGGGTTATTGGGTACTCCCCCATGCCTCTGAGGATGGCTTCAAGTTCCTCCTCTCTGTCAAACATCTCCTCCCTTCTCTCCTTTGGTCTCGGGTCAAAGAGCATAGGTATCGCCCCCGATACCAGGTATCGGTACCGGTACTTAAAAACTTCCCGGAACCCTAAAATACCCCTTTCTCCAACACCTCCCGGTGGTTCCATGCGCGGTGTTATAGTGCCCCTTGTAACGCCCTTCAACGAGGACTACTCCATTGATGTTCCGGCCCTCGAGGAGCACATCGAGTTTCTCCAGAAGGTCGGCGTCCACGGGATATTCATCAACGCGACGACCGGTGAGTTCACGAGCCTGAACACCGAAGAGATGAAGTTCCTTGCCGAGAAGGGGCGCGAACTGGTCACTTCATCGTTCTATCTCGTGGGAACCACATCTTCCAACACCGTTGAGGTCGTTGAGCTTACGAAGCATGCCCAGGACATCGGCGCGGACTACGTCGTGATAGCGCCCCCCTACTACTGTCCCCTGGACGACAACGCCCTGTTCGCCCACTACTCGATGATCGCTGAAAAAACTGATATCCAGATCATCCCCTACAACATCCCCTCCTGCGCCAACCCGCTCAGCGTTTCCCTCATCAAGCGCCTGGCCCTAGAATATTCAAACATCGCCGGCGTAAAGGAGACCATCGACAGCATAAACCACATCAGAGACGTTATCCTTGATGTCAAGGGCGAGAGGAATGACTTCAAGGTCTTCACCGGCCTAGACCAGCACTTCCTTAACACCCTAATTCTCGGTGGGGACGGGGGGATAATGGCCTGCGCCAACTTCGCCCCAGAGGTTCACCTGGTCCTCTGGAAGGCGTTCCAGGAGAAACGGTTTGAGGATGCCTTTGAGCACGCCAGGAGGCTGGCAAAGCTATCCCGGGTCTACGACGTTGCATCATCCTTCGGCTCCGCGATAAAGCTGGCGATGTCGGTGAGGGGCTTTTCAATAAAACCGATTTTGAGGCCACCTTACGCTGTAGACGGGCCGGAGGTAAAGGAGAGGATAGAAAAACTCCTCACGGAGGTTCTTGGTTGAAAACTACCTTCACAGAATTTTATACCTCAGAAAAGCCGCTATTCCACCGAAGGCCTTGTAGAACTGCTGACCCTCCTCGGTGTCGAGGGATATTATCTCAACGTCCGCACCGCTATCCTCAGCCATCTTTATGAGCTCCTCCGCCACATCCCACTTTTCAACCGCAACGTTCTGACTGCCGCACTTGGGGCAGTGGGTGAGCTGTTTTCTGTAAACGTGGAATTCGGGCTCGTTCATCGTCTTGAGTTCCTCCCAGCCGCAGTTGTTGCACTTGGCCTTCACGCGCACCTTGTCGTAACCCTCACTGATAAGAAGCTTGTCCACCGCGCCAAGCTCCAGGGCTTTTCGAACCTCGTTCTCACCGTAGGTTATCATTCCGGTGTCCTTAACGAGATGGCGGAAGAACCCCTGGATGAGGTGGCGCTCCTTTATGGCCTCGTGTTCGCTGAGTATATCACTGGCCTTCTCAACCAGTTCCTTAAGGCCGTACTCTCCACTGTAACTTATATCGACGACACCTATTATCTTCTTTCTGAGCTCATGGTGAAGGTACTCCTTCTCTATGAAGTCCTCCTTGGTCGGGCCGGGGCCGCCGATTATTATACCCTTTAGCTCCCCCTTTTCGAGAAGCGGAAGGAAGGCATTCGCCGCGTGATCCGCTATGCGCTTCATGAATTCGTGGGTCTCCTGCTCGCGAATCCTCTCGTAACGCCTCGCAGACTGTCCACCGGCTCGGGTCTTTCCGGGGACATTCGACGTGAGGTCATCTATGAGCTCTATCCTCTTTCCCCTAAGCAGACCGATGGTCGCTTCGTTCTTCTCAACGGTGATGAGGCCATAGGCATCTTTGACGCGGAGCATCTCCTCCAGGGGCTCGGTAATGAACGTCTGGTCGCATCGGTAGAGGCGAACCCTGAGCGGCTCGGGCGGGACTATGGCCCAGAGCCTTATGTCGCTCACTCCCTCCTGCTCACTAACGTTGCCGGTGAACAGTGCCAGGCCATTCTTGGGTGTCTGTCTGTAGAGTTTGAGATGTTGCATGGCCCTTTCCAGTGCCCCGAGGACGTTTTTTCGCGTTGACTTGCTTTTGATGTTCTGAGCGGTACCGTATTCTTCTCTGAGCTGCTGCATAACCTTGTTTATATCGTAGCCGTCGGGAATGTAGAGACTGACGAGTTCAGTTGCTCGACCTCGATAACCTTTCAGTTCCTCCACCTTTTTTTTGAGTTCGTACATCTCTGCTGACTTATGAGACATGAGGATCACCTTCCGAACCTGTTCTTCTCGCCAAGGGAAGCACGAAAACGGAATTTATAAAGGTTTGGAAAGCTAAATCAGGGAGAGAAAGATCAGGATAAACACGCCCACGACACCGCCCACGGCTATTATAAAGAAATTTATCAAGGTCAGATGGATGTTTGTGACGCCGAGGAAGTTCAAAACGCCCACCAGAAGAAGGCCCACAATGGCGTTGACGGCAAGCCACTTGATTATCGCCAGCGTGAGCTTCAAAACTATCCACACAACGAATATCAACAGAAGGATGAGCAGGAGGGACGGCAGTATCATCTCCCCTCACCCGAGTTTTTCGAGGGACTCACGCGCGATTTCGCCGAGTGGAACCCATTTCTTGCCCTCAAAGGGCAGTATGACCTTTTCCTCCACGTCCACCAGACCCTCCAGCTTTGGAACGGCCTCGATGGCATTTAGCTCTCCAAGTATAAAGGCTGCAAACGCTTTCGTCGTGCTGTCCCCCTCGTCGATCTCTTCGATCAGCTCATCAACGACTTCGCCCCTCAGGGTTCCAAGTTCCGTGGGGAGCTCCCTAATCATGCCATAGAGGAGCACCATCGCGTTCTCCTTGACGTAGGGATTCCTGTTCCTTGTCATCTCCAGTGCTTTTAGGAGAACGACCTTAACATGAGGCTTCAGGACGTCGCGGTTCTGCCTGAGAACCTCCCCCAGGAGAAGGAGCGTATCCCCCCTTATCCCCGGCGCAGGATCGTCCAGCAGTTCAACAAGCCCGTTGAGTGCCTTTTTGTCCTTGATGACCATCGGGAGCACTTCATCAAAGCGCTCATTCATTATGAGCTTCTTTATCTTATCCCTCTTCGAACCAAAGGAAAGGAACGCCATAGATCACCACCCAGATAACGCTAAAACGACAACCTAAAAAGGTTTGTCCCCCTCATCCAGTACTGCTGTTGCTTAAATTATGAAGATTTTCGGAGATTTCGTTGCCGGTGGTGTTCATCTTGGACCCCGCCCATATCGCAAGCCCCTTAACCCCTATCAGCTTGTAAATTATTACAGCCGCTATTAACATCCCTACAGCAAACATCAGTATATACTCCAGGGATGCCTGAGCTTTTCTACCCATTACTAGCCACCCATGTACATTCGTTGGTGCACGAACAGAAGGAACTACATGAATAGAAAAATAAAACGATAGTCCAAAGATCAACCACTCTGGTTCAGCTGGTTGAGGGTGCTGTTAAGCTCAGTCCCCGTGCTGTTTATGGTGTTGGTGGCACTCTTTGTCCTACCCCTGAGCTGCCTGACCACGATCAGGATTATTATCAGGGCAGCTGCAATCATAAACAGGTACTCAATTGCACCCTGGGCCTTTCTCTTCATGGTTTCACCTCCAGAGGGATTACTTCATCCACTAATGCACAGAAAAAGCTTATATATATTTCTGCTCAGATTTGTGAGTAATGTACTCAATATTGCCGGGTGAACAGGGGTGGTCACGTGCAATTGATTAGTATCCAATGTGAATCGGCTAGTGTTGAGGATTGTGTAAATACCATTGTAATTAAATCAAAAGAGATACTTTCCTCTGCACCAGGTTTCATATATTCATCCAAAATTTCCCTAAGCTTTGGGGCGTTTATGAACCTGAACGTGACCATATTGCTCGACACGACGGTTACAATGGCTAAAGGGGTTCTGGTAGAACACGCAACCGGCAGAAACAGAGGGGATGCAGTCTCTAAAGCTCTTGAGCTCCTCAATGCGAAGCTGCCGGAAGAGGCGAAGGTGGTCGACTTTGAGGTTGGAACTTACACCACCCCCGTTACCCGAAGAACCTACGGTGTTGCCGTGGCTATTTACAACATATCCCCAGAGCACAGGGCACTTCCGAACCTGACGATAAAGGAGCGGAGGGCCCTGCTGGCCAATGTCCTCCGGATATTCAACTACAACCCTAGGGTCCTGAACATCTCGGAACTGGCGAGAACGTTTGGGGTCTCACGGGACTCGATATACTACGATATCGAGCAGATATTGAAGGAGAACGGACTCAGCCGGTGACCCAGAATGGCCTGGGTGTGGCCGAGAGTACGAAGATTATAACGGCAATGAGCGCCAGTACCACCCTCCTCCTAGATATTGGACTCGCCTCATCCAGAGCCCCGGGATTTCCCATGGCACCCATCATCAGGACGAGGATCCCCCACAGGGCCCACCCGACCCACAGGTAGCTCATGGCCAGCATGCCGAGCCCCAGTGCCAGAGTGAAGTAGTAGTGCGCCTTCTCCCCAAGGAACGCCCTGGCTATATGCCCCCCATCCAGCTGGGCGGCCGGGACGAGGTTCAGAAACGTCACGAGGATACCCACCCAGCCGGCAATCGCCACGGGATGAAGGAAGACGGTGCCGTTCTGAGGAAAGTTAACGATGTATTTCTCTAGCAGGATGAAGAACAGATTCTCGCCGAACAGGATACTCTTACTGGTGGCGGGCATCGACACCCCTGGGACCACCGCTGAGAGCCGCAGTCCTATCACACTTACGGGAATCGCAACGAGAAAACCCGCGATGGGCCCGCTGACGCCGAGGTCTATCGCAGCGTTTCTTGTTGGAAGGGGTGATTTAACCCGTATGATGGCCCCTAGAGTACCCAGAAAGTTTGGAAACGGGATAAAGTACGGAAAAGTTGACCTTACGTTGTGGTAGGCGGCGGCCACCTTATGCCCCATCTCGTGGGTTCCCAGTATGGCCATGAGGCTGACCGAGAACGCAATCGCATCCAGCCATGGGTTTCTGATCCCGGGTAACCCGTACTCATCGAGCAACGCGATGTAGTTCACGGCCAGGTAGTAGCCGGCTAGAAGCGTTGTTGCTATAGTGGCCAAGAGGAAAGCGATCGGAAGCCAGAGGTTGTCCTTTTTAGGTGCCTGGGCTGGAAAAACGAAGAGAAGGGTCTTGCCTTCGCGTCTTTTGAGGGCCGCCCAGTAGCCCGTCTTCTCCAGTTCTCCAAGGATCATCTCAAAGTTCCGCTCAAATATCTCATGAACCTCATAGACAAACACGCTGCCGTCCGTCTTAATGAGTTCTGCATTGTAAAAGCGTTTGATTGTCTCCGCGACCTCCCGGGGAAGGACCGGAGGGCCGGCGGGTACCGGGAGCTCCAACGGCTGTACGGGCACTTTCTCCCCGTTCCTCGCATAACCCACCAGCACCATGTCCCCGCCGCACTTGGGACAGGCCCCCTCAAGCAGGGGTTCGTTTGAATCCACTTCCTCTCTGTGGCCGCAGTTTATGCACTCGTAAATTCCCCGGACCATTTTTGCCTCCCGATAAGGAAGAAGGTGGAGGGGTTAAAAACCCTACTCCCCAGAGTTGAGAACCTCCACCTCCCCCGAGTCTCCGTTTACCCTAACCCTCGCCCCGTTCTTAAGCTTCGAAACGTCTATTCCATCCACCATCGGAATCTCCGCTATTATTGCTCCGGTTGCGACTATGGTCTCAGCCTCACCAACTATTATCGCTCTGGGGGCCTTGCCGTTCTTTTTAAGCGCGTAGATGACGTAGGACCCAACGGTCGAACCCTTTCCCCGGGGAAACGCCAGAACCTTCCCGGCTATGTTCTGTCCTTTAATATCGCTCTCCGCGTCGGTCACCACCCCAGTCTCAGGGTCAACCCCACCCAGAAACGAGAGGGGTTTTTTAGAGACCACAAGCTCCCCCTCAGCAGTTCCTCCCACCACTCTTCTTCCCTTAAGTCTCATGCTCTCACCTCACGGGGATTCCATGATCAGCTTCTCGACATCGTCGAGTCTCACACTGAAGCCAAAGGAGCGGAAGTAGAATGCGCTCTTCCCGCTGTTGGTCGCTATGCCGTTATACCAGCCCCTGACGGGTGAAACCACAAAGCACGCATCAACTAGGATCCACCCGTTGTACCTCTCTATAACCTCCGTGTAACCAAGGGAATCCGCCAGGGCCTTCACCGCCCGACTAGCGGTTATGAAAAGGGGTATCCTGAGAGGTCTTCCACGCAGTCTCAGGAGTTCCGCGATCTCCTTAACCTCGGGAAGCGACGCGTGTGGACACCCAACGAGTACCATATCTATCTCGCTCCAGTCATCCGAGAAAGCTTCTTTTACGGCCCGTATGTCGCTCCTCTCCACTGATATCGTTTCAAGTTTATCGACAACGACCTGGCGATACTCCGGGGTCTCCCCCTCCACGTGGTAGAGCGCTATCGAACCGCTCGCTGCCATAGCCGCCCCCATCTCCTTGAGAAACTCGGTTCTCTCAGGCTTCAACCCTTTAAAGTAAGGCACATCGTTGCCGAGCGTCCTGCCCAGGTGATAGCCAAGGGCCGCGTAATCAACGAAGGTCCTAACTTCAGCCCCCACGTCCACGACCACGGTCGCCCGTCTGTTCTCATCAAGATGTAGACCGTAATTTGGGGTTTTACCGACTATTGCGGCGGCCAGACTCGATGGGCCACCCTCCCTGTTTGTTCTGGCCCCAATTATGGAGTTTGCGAAACTCACCGCGGAACTCTCACTCCACGCAAGATGATCGCCGAACTTTGGCAGGTTGGCACCGTAGTAGGGGGTGCAGGTGGAGGTTGTTTCTACACCCATTGATCTGTAGAGCTCAAGCACCCTTTTCTGCTTCTCCATAAATCCTTCGTCACCTATTCCGGCTGGATTCAATGTTGTGTAGACCGAGACCCTTGCCCCAGTGTTAACAAAATCCTCCAGAAACTCTATTCCTGCATCCCCGATGTTCTTATAGGAAACGCCGGCAACCTGAGCACTCTTGATGGGAATGAGGCGGTCGGCATCGTAGATCTCCCCAAGCGCCACGAGTATCTCCATCGCCTTCTGGAGGGCGTAGCCATACTCTCCCTCCAGAACCATCTCCTCCTCCTTGGTCAGGTACATCACACCACCTATATCCCTGAGATTTCAGGGTTTATAGGCATTTTCTTCCAAATATCGTGAACATTCAATTTGTGCCATATGCTCAATTTTGGGATTAACTAAAACTAATAGTTCAATGTCAATTTGTGTACTTATAAACTTCGAAAGGTTTTTATACTTTGAGCACAAAGAACAGGATGAGGGGGGCTCTATGAATATGTTGAAGTTGGGGACAATTGTTTTTTTTTGGAACAGTTATGATGTTGTTGGCTGATACCGCCGCCGTGGTAGCTTACGCTCCAACATACGATGTTGTTCTCTCAGACAACGGCCCCGATTTCTACGCAACTACCACCGTTGGGATATGGCCATTCCATTACGAATTCAAGATGCAGGGTACGTTAGGAACATACACAACATCCTGGTATCAAGGTTCTGGATGGAGTTCAATATTCATCCCGTTCTTGGGCACATTTTCCCTCGACGTTGCAACTGCCCATCTGACCAACACAGAAGGATTTGATATGTTCAAGACGTACTCAGCACCCGGATTCACGGAGAGCTTCTTCTATCCCTACCCTCGGGACGATGAGGGCGGTCCCAGCTCAAAGCTGGTTATTGGATGGCATTACGTTAACGTTCAGGAGGAATGAGGTATGAGAAAGATTCTGGTCGCGTTTGGGATTCTGCTCCTAGTGGGGAGCACCTTGGGGGTGGCTTACGCCCTCGCGGAGCCGCCGTCAAAGGAGGCCCTCCTCAGGGGCATTGAAGGAGTGAACCACTACTCATTCACCAGGGAGGTCACCTTTGAGCAGTTCCACGTTAAGGGCATATACAACGGAACCTCAGGGCACGTGGAGAAGAGGTTCGCGTACGCCGGGAAAGTCGTGGCTAGGGGTAAGGTTGATCTAACCAGCGGGACGGTGGAGGAATACGAGGAGTTCTACATGAATGGTACGCTCGTGATGAGCGGGAACGTTACGGTCAACCTCAGGACCGGAAACGTAGGCGGCAGGGTGAAGCTGGCCAACGGAACGGTGATGGACGTCGTTGACTTCTGGAAAGGATACTTCGGAATCTCTAGGGAAGAAGCCATGCTGATGTTTCAGGAAAACCTCCCTCTCGTGTCCCTCCGTGAGAGGCTCCAAGAAGGTGGGAAGATTGAGATAGTCGAGAACGATCCGGTTGGGAACAGAATTCTGAGGGGTCTCGGCCTTGAAGGAAAAACGTATTCATACGACATAAAAACGCCCTCCGGAACGACCTGGACCCTCACAGTGGACAACAGAGGAAGACCTGTGAGGTTCGCCTCCGAGGGGAGGAACGCAAAGGTCGCGGTGGTGATAGAACCCACCGGGTGAAAGTCTTTTCTGTTTGCCCTTATTTACCGGTGTCTCGGTGATCCTCCGCAAGATTTATAAACCCTGCACGGTTCACTACCTAACGGGTCGAGCAGCGGGGTGGGGCAGCTAGGAGTGCCCGCCGGGCTCATAACCCGGAGGTCGGAAGTTCAAATCTTCCCCCCGCTACCAGTTGTTTACCGGGATGATATTTTTCTGGTGTCCTGTACTAATAGCTCTCAAGATTACAATTGTGGAGCACAGTGATGATCTATGGGGCGGGCCAAGGTTTAATTGAGTACCCGTTTATGCTTACCGCTGCAATTGGCATAGTTGCCTTTACAATATTACGTAGTGATAGAGCTCTTGTCCACAAATTCCGAAAACTCCAAGGTCGTTATTTCCTATGTGGAGTACAACCCCCGGCAGCGACGTGAGCGGTGGATACATCCTTATAACGAACGAGGGATCCGCCGACGTTGGGATGGGTGGAGGGAGGCTGATGGACGAAAGCAATCATGTTTATATTTTCCCCGCAGGTTTTATTATAAAGACGGGGGCCGAGTGTTAAGGTTCACCCGGCGAGGGTACGGACACTGAAACGGATCTATACCGGGCAGGAAGCAAGCAGTATGGAACAACGACGGGGACACCGCCTGCCTGTACGATGTCGAGGGAAACCTTGTGGACAGTTGCAGCTGGAGTGGAAAGGAAGGAGGAGCCGTCAGCTGTCACTGACGGCAAACTTTTTAAACTCCTCCTTCTACGCCGATGCGAAGGGGCGGCTGGCGGGAGCTGGCCGTCACCAGGAGGGGTATGATATGGCAAGGATACACGCGAGAAAGAGGGGTAAGTCTGGTTCTAAGAGGCCACCGAGGACCGCTCCGCCGACCTGGGTCGAGTACACGGCGGAGGAGGTCGAGGGGCTCGTTATCAAGCTCAGGAAGGAAGGCTACAGCGCTGCCATGATAGGGACGATCCTCAGGGACCAGTACGGCATTCCGAGCGTCAAGCTTATCACCGGCAAGAAGATAACCAAGATCCTTGAGGAGAACGGCCTCGCTCCGAACATCCCCGAGGACCTCATGTCACTCATCAGGAAGGCCGTCAAGCTCAGGAAGCACCTTGAGATGCACCCGAAGGACAGGCACTCAAGGCGCGGATTACAGCTCACCGAGAGCAAGATCAGGAGGCTCGTCAAGTATTACAGGAGAACCGGCAAGCTGCCCGCCAAGTGGAGGTACGATCCGGAGCAGGCCAAGCTCTTGGTTCGCTGACCTCTCTCCTTTCTTATAAGGTGGTAAAATGGACAGGGGCGCTTTCTTAGAAAAGGCCCGTGAGGGAGCAGAGCTAATCAAAATGCACATCGAGTTAGGACACACTATCCGCCTCATCTCCCACCGCGACGCGGACGGTATAACAGCGGGTGCAGTGCTGGCGAAGGCCATAGCCAGGGAGGGAGGAAGCTTCCAGTTAAGTATCGTGAAGCAGGTCAGTGAGGGCCTTGTTAAAGAACTTGCACGCGAAAAACACCGAATCTACGTTTTCAGCGACCTGGGTAGCGGGGCGATGGGCTGGATAGAGTCATACCTGAACGATGCCACGGTCGTCGTTGCCGACCATCATCCGCCTGAGAGAGAGGAGTTCACGAATGACTCCCATCTACTCGTGAATCCAGTACCCTTTGGTGCCAACAGCGTCCGGGATCTCAGCGGTTCCGGTGTTGCCTACTTCGTCGCCAGGGAGATGAGTGATAAGAACCGTGATCTGGCGTATATTGCCCTCGTCGGTGCCGTTGGTGATATGCAGGAGATAGACGGAACCTTCCACGGGATGAACCTCGACATTATCGAAGACGGTAAAGGGCTTGACATCCTAGAGATCAGAAAAGAGCTCAGACTCTTCGGCAGAGAGAGCCGCCCTCTGAGACAGATGCTTGCCTACGCGACTAACCCGGAGATACCAGGGATAACTGGGGATGAGAGGAATGCGATCCAGTGGTTAAGGGCCAAGGGCTTTGACCCCGATGCCCACTACTGGCAGCTCCGTGAGGAGGAGAAGAGAAAGCTCCACGACGCCCTCATAATCCAGATGATAAAGTATGATGCGCCCAAGGAATCCATAGACCGCCTCATTGGAGACGTGGTCGTAAGTCCCCTGTATCCGGAGGGGGACGTGAGGCACGAGGCCAGGGAGTTCTCCACGCTGCTGAACGCCACCGGAAGGCTCAACGCTGGAACGCTAGGGGTTGCGATATGCCTCGGGGATGAGGAAGCCTACAGGAAAGCCCGGAAGATGTTAGACGATTACAAAAAGGAGCAGGTTGAGGCCAGAAGGTTCATAATCCAGAACTGGAACATGGCTGACGAGGGGGAGCACGCCTACGTGTTCTATGCGGGCAGGAACATCAGGGACACGCTGGTCGGGATAGCCGCCAACATGGCCATAAACTCCGGGCTGGTGAACCCCGAGAAACCGGTTGTGATCCTGGCCGACAGCGACGAGGATGAGAACCTGGTGAAAGGATCTGCAAGAACCACAGAGAGGGCCCTCGCGAAAGGCTACCATCTTGGGGAGGCCCTGAAATACGTTGCAGAGAGGCTGGGAGGAGAGGGAGGAGGACATGCAATAGCTGCTGGAATCCGCTTCCCGAAATCAAAGATCGACGAGTTCGCCAGGCTCCTCAACAGAATTCTAGGGGAGCAAGTGGACGGGGGAAAGACGAATGGAGATTGAGGCAAACGTGGAGATAACATGGCATTACGGGGGCGAGGAACTCGCAAGGGCAATAGCGGAGGCCATCCACGTTGACAACACCTCAATACCAGGCCGGCTAAAGAAAAGTTTAAATGTGAAAACCCTATGGGTTGATGGAGACGCCATAACAAAGGTTAAATACTCGGGTGAGATTGAAACCCTCATCAAAGCGCTGGATGATTTGGTGTTTTCGATCAAAATCGCTGAAGACGTCACTGAAAAGGTGTGAAGGATTGGAGGTGTTAAGATGGCAAAGACTAACCCAAGGAAAAAGGCTGCCGCAACCAAGGATAAGTGGAAGTCGAAGGAGTGGTTCGTGGTTTACGCTCCAGACTTTTTCGGAAGCAAGGAGATAGGTTTGACCCCGGCGGATGAACCGGAGAAGGTTGTGGGGAGGGTAATCGAGACAACACTCAAAGACCTCACCGGAGACTTCACCAAGGGACAGGTTAAGCTCTACTTCCAGGTTTACGACGTCAAGGGACAGAACGCATACACCAAGTTCAGGGGACACACCCTTGCGAGGAGCTACATAAGGAGTCTCGTCAGGAGAAGAAGCACGAGGATCGATGGCATCTACAACGTCACTACTAAAGACGGTTACAAGCTCCGCGTAATGGGTATGGTCATAGCCTACAGGCGCATCCAGACCAGCCAGGAGAGAGCCATACGTGACATCATACACGACATCATCTACAGGAAAGCCGAGGAACTTACATACAGGGATTTCGTAACCGAGGCCGTAACCGGCAAGATGGGCGCTGAGATGGCCAAAGAAGCCAAGAAGATATACCCAATAAAGCGCGCCGAGATCAGAAAGATAAAGGTTCTCGCCGAACCGGAGGCTTGACGCCTCCACCCTCTTCTAGGTTTGAAGTCTTGGTTCCATTATCCGCTGGGCATCAGGAGATAGTACACAACCGCCCCGGTAAGGCCGCCAAGGAAAGAGGCTAAAAAGTTCGTGGAGTTGTTATCAGTTATCCCCCGGTTCTCAAGGGTTGCACCTATCAAACTGTCCAGATTTACCCCGATGAAGCCTCCCACAACAACGGCCAGGAGCATCAGCATTTTATTTCCGGTTAGGGGAAGGGCAAAGATAGCAATTGCAAATGAGCCGGCAAGGGCAAACAACTCGCCGACAAGGGTGACGCCACCGTTGGTCCCCGCTTTCACGGGTTGGAGGTTCGTTATAAGGCGGGGCCTCCCACCAAATATCTTACCCAGTTCGCTTGCTAGGGTGTCCCCGTTGGCAGTGGCTATCGCCGCAAAGGACGCCGCCCAGAATACGTCCCTCCGGGAGACGTACTCAAACAGGATAAAGATGAGGGCACCAAGCCCGTTCCCCAGAACGTTGCCCCAGCCCCTGACCCCGTGGTTGTGTTGGGCTATACCAAGCCTGGATTTCTCATGAAAACGATACTTCGTGGCCATGACGCCAAGGATAACGAAGAACAGCAGTGCCAGGAATGGATAAACACCACCGAACTCCAGTATTAAAAGGCCCAAAAAGGCAGCGGCAAGACAGCCCTTTCTATCGAGGGCCCCCGATCTGTACGCAAGTGTAGCCAACAGGCCAACTATCACCGAGCTCTCTGCCAGTCCCTGGAGCACCAATACCACCTTGTCCTGATTCAAGCGATGCTTTATTACCTTTTCTGCAGACCATCGTTAAAAATAAAAACTGAGCCCGAACGCTCAGAGGGTCTCGAATTTAATCGTGTCAGTAACAAACGTTATGTCAAGGCAGTCTATCGCGTGCACTTTCTTAGTTATCTCAGAGAGTATTCTATCCATCTCCTTCATGTCCTTTGGACCCGCCACGTGGAGGATGAGGTTGTGTGACCCTATCGCCTTCTGGATCACCTTCACGTTCTCGTTTTCTTTCAGCACCTCGATGACACTATCTACATCCGTGCCGGGCTTTAGTGTTATGCCCAGGAGGGCGTACATGTACCCCAGGGAATCATAATCGGGGATAACGGTGTACTTCTTGATGATACCGTTCCTCTCGAGCCGGTCCATCCTGCGGGAGACCCTCTGCCTGGTAGTGTCAAGAAGCTCGGCCAGATCCTTATAGGTAAGCCTAGCGTTCTTTGCCAAGAGCTTCAAAATCCTGATATCGATGCCGGTTATTTTATCGGCCATCTCACCCACCTCGACCATCTTTAGTTTTCAATAATGCCGGAGCTATATAAAAGTTTTTCCGTTATCTTGTAAACTTTTCAACAACTTAACCTTTAGTTCACAACTTTTAATAAAATGCAACGTATCCCCTGACAGGAGCATGACATTACGTCACTATTTAGGACCTTGAAACGGGGGAAAGGGGGGCCAAATGTTACTTTAAGTTCCATTTCTCATATCCCGCCGCCTGTACTTCTCAATGCTCTCTCCAAGGGCCTCTTCCAGGTCAATCCCGTAGTGGTTGGCTATGCAGGAGAGGGCGAACATAACGTCACCCACCTCTTCCCGAAGCCTCACCAAATCCCCACCACTTTTTACGCCCTCCACCTTTAGCATCTCATCCGCCAGTTCTCCAACCTCCTCAACAAGCGCAGCTATCATCTTAAATGGTGTCCAGTACCCACCCAGTTCCTGGATCAGCTCATCAACCTTGACCTGCTCATTTTTCATAACGGCACCCTCAAACGATCTCGGTCGTTATTCGTTCAAGATAGTTCTTGATGGCCTCGGAGTTCGTTCTGTAAAAACGCATTTTTCCCTCTCTCCTCTCCTCCAGCAGCCCTGACTCCTTCAAAACACGCAGATGGTGGCTTATGAGAGTCTGGTCTTTTTCAAGTATCTGCGATATAAGACAGACGCACAGCCATGTGTCCTTAAGAAGCTTGAGCATCTGGAGGCGTGTAGGGTTTGAAACGGCCTTCAGGAAAGTAAGGGCATTGGGATTGACGTTGGGGTCTACCTCAGTGTCGAGGTCAAGGATATCGCATGATTCTGCACAGCGAAGCACGGTGCTCTTCTGACCGGCACTCAGTTTCTCAACGACTTCCGCAAGTCTCATCTTCCTCACCGTAACCAGTTAGTCCTCAAACCTTTAAGAATTTTTGCTCACATGAAAATAATTAGGGAGTACGGGACGATCAACATCTCGCTCTTTCAGGCCTCACCTTGTGGTGTGAGAGGATCAATCAACTATCAACACCTTCATAGGACCGCCATCACTTCCGTAGGCCACGATGCTCTCCTCGGTGAAGGGGTACGCGATTATTATATGGACTCCCCCAAACTTCGAGAAGAACTGGAGATCCGCCGTCGAAGGGCGTGCGTTTGGTACTGGATGTGAGTGCACGGTACCCTTGATGTTCTCGTCCATGGGAAGCATCCAAGTGTTGAAAAAGGCGGAGTTCCTCCCAAAGTGGCCCGCAGGGGCTATAAGGACTTCCTCAAACACCCCCTCCCTCTCCCGCAGGAACCCTGCAAACTCGTTGGGGTAGAAGTCCCTAGCGAGTTCAAGCAAGTACTCCAAGAGTTCTCTTCTTATCCTCACGCTCGTTTTCATGCCACTCACCTATTTAACCGCAACCTTAAAGAACGGCAATGGCGTCGATTTCAATTTTTGCCCCTTTTGGGAGATGCGACACCTCAACAACCGCTCTGGCTGGTCTGGAAGTGCCGAAGTACCCTTCGTACACATTGTTGAACTTCTCAAAGTCCCTCAAGTCGATCATGTACACGGTCACCTTCACGACGTTATCGGAGCTTCCACCGGCGGCCTTAACAGTAGCAAGGACGTTCTCTATAGTGATCCTCGCGGCCTCCTCTATGGGCCCCTGCACGAGCTCCCCCGTCCTAGGATCTATGGGTATCTGGCCGGAAACGAAGAGCAGCTGCCCTTCCCCCACTACTCCCTGGCTGTACGGGCCTATCGGTTGAGGGGACTCGTTCGTGGATATAAAGCTTTTACCCAATGGTATCACCCCGTTAGTGTGCCGTCACCCTGCCTTTTCAAGGTACTTCTCAAGGGACTTTGCCGGGATATCGAGGGGTAGTCCTATCTTTTCGAGGGCTTTTCTGAGTGCGTAAATCCTGGCGTGTTCCACAAACTCCCTCCCAGCGTAGTTGGAAGGGACAAAATGCCGGTACTTTTCAAGAACGAGCGGTATCTCAGACTTTCTCACCTTTTTAAACTCCCCAAACCATGCGTCTATGCCCTTCACATCGATCCCAGCGTAGGTGGGGAGCTTGAGGGTTACCGTCTCGTTTATACTTGCTAGTAGCCTCGCTACCTCCGCCATTGGGGTGTTCTCGTCTATCATGATTCTTTTAACCACTATCCATCCTCCATGTTTGGCCGTGAAGTTCACGTGATCCTCCGGAAACGGAAAGACGACACTGACATCGGTAATCGGCCTCTCAGGATACTGAACCGTCATCTTCCTGGAAAGGGTTTCCCTGACGAGCAGGGCCCTCGCCACGTCCACAAGATGCTTCCTTATCTTCTTGTTTTCCTCAAAGACCAGCGAGCCCAGTTTCCTGGAGATCCCCGGTGATTTCATGGCGACTACCGCGTCCGCAAAATCCTTCGTTGAGAGCTCCTCCGCCAAGCTCAGAATACCAGCGACGTTCATGATCCCAGTCAAATATTCGGGTATCTTGGGGTTTACCGTGTTGGCAACACTCGCCAAGAAATGGGCCACGTTTTCATCCCTTAAGTCCAGGAGCTTGTCTCCAGCCTTCCATTCTCCATGTCTAACCGTGAACATTACATGATCCTCTACCCTCATCGTCTCCACCATGAATACTTTCGGGTCCCCGTATTTTAGCTTTTCCTCTCATTGAAAAAAGTTATAAATCGCCCTGAGAATGCGGGTTCAGAGGGTGAGAGAGGGAGAGACTATGGGCGAGGACGAAAGTATCAATATGGAAGCTCAATCTCAGCCGGTATACGGGGAAACCCTTGATTTGGGACTCGATTTCAAAACCACCGAGGACATAGAGGTACCTGAGAAACTCATAGACCAGGTCATCGGTCAAGAGCACGCGGTTGAAGTGATAAAGACCGCCGCAAACCAAAAGAGGCATGTCCTTCTTATCGGTGAGCCGGGAACCGGAAAATCTATGCTTGGTCAGGCGATGGCCGAGCTCCTTCCTGTTGAAAGTCTGGAGGACATCCTCGTCTTTCCGAATCCAGAAGACGAGAACATGCCCAAAATAAAGACCGTACCAGCGTGTCAAGGAAAGCGTATAGTGGAGCGTTACCGCGAGAAAGCCAAGGGACAGGAGAACATCAAGTCGTACCTCCTTCTGATGGTGATATTCACCGTGATGATGGCCCTGTTTCTGCAGTTCAATGCAACGACGCTCCTCATGGGTATCTTCGTTATAATAATAACCATAATGGCTTTATCCAACATGCGCATGCGGACGTCCGTTCTGGTTCCAAAGCTCCTTATAGACAACTGTGGGAGGGGTAAAGCCCCATTCGTCGATGCAACAGGTGCCCATGCTGGGGCGCTCCTCGGCGATGTGCGCCATGATCCGTTCCAGAGCGGTGGTCTGGGTACACCCGCCCATGAGAGGGTTGAACCCGGTATGATACATCGCGCCCACAGGGGCGTCCTGTTCGTGGACGAGGTGGCAACGCTGAGTCTCAAAATGCAGCAGAACCTCCTCACCGCAATGCAGGAAAAAAGATTCCCAATAACCGGACAGAGCGAGATGTCCAGCGGCGCCATGGTCCGGACGGAACCGGTTCCCTGCGACTTCATCCTGGTGGCGGCCGGGAATCTCGATACCGTCGATAAGATGCATCCAGCACTGCGTTCCCGTATTCGCGGATACGGTTACGAGGTGTACATGAGGACCACGATGCCTGACACAATAGAGAACAGAAGAAAGCTCGTTCAATTCGTTGCACAGGAGGTCAAAAGGGACGGCAAGATACCTCACTTCACCAAGGAGGCCGTTGAAGAAATAGTCCGCGAAGCCCAGAAGCGCGCCGGCAGAAAAGGGCACCTCACGCTCCGCCTTCGTGATCTGGGCGGTATAGTAAGGGCCGCAGGGGATATAGCAATTAAGAAGGGCAGGAAGCACGTTGAACGCGAGGACGTCCTAGAGGCAATGAAAATGGCAAAACCGCTTGAGAAACAGCTCGCAGATTGGTACATAGAGATGAAGAAGGAGTACCAGGTCATCAAAGCGGAAGGGAACGAGATAGGCCGTGTCAATGGTCTGGCGGTCATAGGGGAGCAGAGCGGTATAGTCCTCCCCATAGAGGCGGTCGTTGCCCCGGCCGCGAGCAGGGAAGAGGGCAAGATTATAGTCACCGGGAAGCTTGGCGAGATAGCAAAGGAGGCCGTGCAGAACGTTTCGGCGATAATCAAGAGGTACAAAGGAGAGGACATCAGCAAGTACGACATCCACGTTCAGTTCCTGCAGACATACGAGGGTGTTGAGGGGGACAGTGCTAGCATAAGCGTTGCCACCGCAGTTATCTCGGCACTTGAGAACATCCCAATAAGACAGGATGTTGCGATGACCGGCTCCCTCAGTGTCAGGGGTGAGGTGTTACCGATAGGGGGCGCCACGCCGAAGATAGAAGCGGCGATCGAGGCGGGAGTAAAAACCGTCATAATCCCCAAGTCCAATGAAAAGGACGTTTTCCTGAGCAGGGACAGGGCAGAGAAGGTGGAGATAATCCCCGTTGAGACGATAGATCAGGTTCTTGAGATAGCGCTGGAAGAAGGGGGGAGAAAGGAGACCTTGCTCCACCGCATAAAAGATGCCCTCCCACTCAAAGGGGCGGATTGATCCCCCCTTTCCCTTTTCACAGTCGACCACCTATTGGGTTCTGCGGCTGGTTCACAAATGTGGCCAGAAATTCTTAAAAACGTCCTATCAACGTTACCCACGGAGGTGAGATAATGCTCAAAGTTGAGAACCTTCACGTCACCGTAGAGAACAGGGAGATTCTTAGGGGAGTTAACCTCGAAGTTAAGTCAGGAGAGTTTCATGTTGTCATGGGACCAAACGGGAGCGGAAAATCAACTTTGGCCCTCACGGTAGCCGGTCACCCGAAATATTGGGTTACGGGGGGCAGGATACTCCTCGGGGAGGAGGATATAACTGCCCTAAGCCCCGACGAAAGGGCAAGGCGTGGGGTGATGCTGGCATTTCAGAACCCTCATGAGGTGGAGGGCGTTAGGATCATTGATTTCCTTCAGCAGGTCCTCGTTGAACTTAAGGGTATGGATCCGGTCCGGGCTTATGACGTTATACTCGAAAAAGTTAGGGACCTGTGGTTCAAAGAGGGGGACATCTACCGCTACGTCAACGTCGGATTCTCAGGAGGGGAGAGGAAAAGACTTGAACTTCTGCAGGCCCTTCTTATGGAGCCAAAGCTGCTCATCCTGGACGAGCCGGACAGCGGCGTCGACGTTGATTCACTCAGCATCATCAGCCGGAAGATAGACGAGCTCCACAGGAACGGAACTGCGATCCTGCTAATAACGCACTACGGAAGGATACTCAGGCACCTCGACCCCAGCAGTTTCACCGTGCACGTGATGAGGAACGGCAGGATAGTCCTTGAACGGGGTGGGGAGTTCGTTGACGAGATAGAGAAGAAGGGTTTCCAGACCATATTTGAGGAGTGTGGTTGCGATGAGTGAGACCATAACGGTTAAAGACGCCAAAGGCATCATTGAGGGCGAAATAGAGAATCTTGCGAAGAGAAACGGCGAACCGGAGTGGATGACGCGGATAAGATACAGGGCCGTAGAAGCCTTCGAGAAAGCCCCTCACAACGATCCAATGATAAGTGAGGAAGAGTTGCTCAAGTTCATCGCAAAGCCGGAGATAGCAGGCATCCCAGAAAAAGTTGAGAGCCTTGAGGACCTGCCACCGGAGATGAAGGCCCTCCTTGACAGGCTAGGGATAAACGAGGTCGAGCAGAAGTACGTTGCCGGCCTCGCAGTCCAGACAGATACGGGCATAGTTTACAATCAGTTCCTTCAGGAGTGGGCAAAAAAAGGGCTGATAGTCCTTCCGATGGAAGAAGCCGTTAGGAAGTACCCCGATGTCGTTAAGAAGCATTTCCTTCGGATGTTCCGGGCGGAGGAAAGCAAGCTAGCGGCATACCATACGGCCGTTTGGAACGGGGGGATATTCCTCTACGTCAAAGAGGGGTTGAAGGTGCCTTTCCCTCTTCATCTGTTTTTCCTCATTCAGGAAAGCGCACTTGCGCAGGCGCCCCATATAATGATAATCGCGGAACCGAAAAGTGAGTTCCATCTTATAGAGGGGTGCACGGCGCCGATACTCGTAAGACACTCACTCCATCTTGACATGACGGAGGCCTACATCCGTGATGGGGCAAGGGCCCAGCTCACCGTGCTCCAGAACTGGCCTGAGTACGTTCACACGAGGCCGATGACGAGGGCGGAGCTCGGTAAAGGGGCCCGTTTCATAAACACCACCGTGGGCCTCGGAACGGGCAGGAGCAACGTGGCCAATCCAAAGTACTGGGTCGATTCTGGTGGTTACGTTGAGCTCAACGGGATTCTTCTAGGCCAAAAGGACTGGTACGTTGACCTGGGTGGGGAAATGTACCTCCGGGGCGAGGGCGCGGCAGGGATAAACGCCAGCAAATCCGTTATAATGGACGAGAGCACCATCATAACTAGGGGCAAGATAGTGGCCGAGGCGCCGAAAACGAAGGGACACATAAGCTGCGACGCGCTCCTCATGAGCGACGGGGCGACGATGGAGACCTACCCCGGCCTGGTCAGCAGGGTTGACGACGCCGAGCTGAGCCACGAGGCCGCGATAGGCAAGATACGTGAGGAGGAGCTGTTCTACCTGATGTCGCGCGGTCTCAGCGAGGAGAAGGCGACGCAGCTCATAGTCAAGGGTTTCCTTGAGCCCATGCTCAAGGACATCCCAATGGAGTTCCTCGTGGAGATAAGGCGGATAATTGAACTTGCAGTGAGCGGGGGCATGTGAGCCCCCCGGTGATCCTCATGTATCGGGAAAAGTACAACAGGCTAGGGCGGCAGTACGACATCCTGGAGAGGCCGCTTGAGGGATTCTTTGAACCCCTCAGGGAGAGGGCCCTCTCGTTTGCCCGGGGTAGAACCCTTGAGGTGGGCGTTGGGACGGGTAAAACACTCCCCCATTATCCCCAAGGAGTGGAGATTTACGCCATCGACGGTAGTGAGAAGATGCTCGAAGTTGCCAAAAGAAGGGCTAAGGAGCTCAGGATTGACGTGAAGTTCTACCTCACGGAAGCTGAGAATCTCCCGTTTCCGGACGCGTATTTTGAGACCGTTGTCTCCTCGTTCACCTTCTGCACGGTTCCTCATCCGGAGAGGGCTATGAAAGAACTTCACAGGGTTTTAAAGCCTGGAGGACGGGCCATCTTCCTCGAACACACAAAAAGTGACAGCACCACCATTAACGTCCTCTTCCTTTTGCCCCTGAATCTCTTCCTGAAGTTCCTTGTCGAGGACAGCACTTTGAGGGAAACTCACGTCCTTGTGAGGCGGTTCTTTGAAGTCGAGCTGGAGGAGACCCATCACCACGGGATTGTACGCCTTATACTTGCCAGGAAAGCGAGCAAAAGAACCTTCCGTGAGAAACCTTTCGATCGTTACATGTCTTTTTGATCGGTGGTTAACCCACACAATCTTTCAACGAGCTCAACCACCTCGGGGATGGCCCCCTCAACCTCATCGCTCAGGTCCATCCCGAGGTCTATCTCCTTGGCAACGACGCCGATGAAGTGAATATCTGCTTTGGCAAGGCGTTCGTCCATCGCCATCAGGAGTTTGAGGCCGTCGATGGCTCCCATAAAGTGGGCACTCCTTATCTCGCCCTTGAGCTTCTCAAAAACTTCCTTTCCTCGCAGATGCACTATCTCCCCCGACGGGAATTCCCCGCTCAGAATGGCATCGATGATTATCAGCCTTTCCTCGCCGTTGTAGTGGTTTGAAAGCTTGAGGATGTCGGTGCCGACTTCTAAGACGTTGCAACCCCTCCCGACGAGCCTCCTTCCAACCTCAAGGCCAACGCCGTCGTCCTTCATTAGCTCGTTGCCGAGGGCGAGGATGATGGTTCCCATCTTGCTTCCCTTCAGAAGTTCTCCCCGGTGTTTATAAGTCTTGTCGGAACCTTTATATACTATGATTAATAGTTATAACTACCCCGGATTCAAAAGGAGGTATGTTCCAATGCTGAAGAAGGTTGCACCCCTAGTGCTGGTGCTCGTCGTTTTTTCTGCTGGATGTCTCATTCATGTGGAACGGGAAACGACTGCCCCCGGTTTCTCCCTTAACGTCACCTACGCTCCTTTCAAGGCCCCCGTTAATGTGACCGCCCTCACCGTTAACATAAGCGCGAACTTCATTGGGTATCGCCATATCGTCGTCAACTACTCCTATCCTGTGATTCTAATAAAGGCTGGCCCGGGCGTCCGCAACGTCTCGGCCTTCAGGCTCTCGAAGGATGTCTACCTCGTTCCCTACTACACCTTCAATAACACCGAAGGAATGACGTCGGTGACCCTGCAGTTGGAGAACGGCTCGATGACATTTGCAAACATCAAGGTTTTCGGAACGCCGGCGAAAGTCGTTGACATTACCGTTAACTACGAGGTTGAAAAGAACGGAACGCACCACATCGTTAGGCCCCTGGGCTGGTCGGTGAATACCCTGAGGCTCTGGAACGAGACGTTCAACGCCACGGTGGAACTGGGGGAGCCAATCCAGATTGCCAACGCTCCAAGGGTGGAGTTCAAAAACGGCACCTACGTCCTCCCAACGGTCTGCAAATCCACTGACGGAGGTCTCACGGTCATCTACAGGTACTCCGTTGCCTCGGTCTACATCGTTGGACCCGCTGGAGACGGCTTCGTCGGGAAAGTCTACTTCCCCTGCGAAGAGACAACCGGGTGACTTATGAAACCAGCCCTACATTTTCATTTCTGCCGGCTCAGTGTGAAATAATGACAAAAATTGAGAGGCGAAAAACTCAGAGCCTCGCCACGTGAACAGAACAGGAGATGCACGGGTCGTAGGCCCTTACTACCATCTCGGTGAGGTACTTGAGCCTTTCTGGGTCGTCGTTGTAGTGCTTCTCCGCCATCATCCTGACGTGGACCTCCATCATGGCGAGGTTAAACGCTGTGGGAGTTATGATGTCCGCGTAAGCTACCCTTCTGTCCTTGATTCCGAGGGCGTAAACGAGGATTCCGCGCGGGGCCTCGGTCGTGCTAACGCCGAAGCCATCCCTTATCTCGACCTCGTCCTTCGGCCTTATCAGCCACTTCGCGAGGGCCTCGTCTATGAGATCTATGCCACGCTCGATGAAGTAAACCAGCTCAAGGGCCTGAGCCAGGTTGTTGGCGAAGGGGTTGGTTGACCTGAGCAGGTCTCTGTGGCTCTCGTAGAGCTCCTTCGCCCTTCCGTAGAGTGTCTCCGCGTTGTTAACCAGCCTCGGAAGTGCACCGACCATGAAAGGCTTCTCGCGATAGAAAGAGTGCTTGGCGAAGCTGTGCTCCACAACGCGCTCGACGATGTGCTTCTTGTAGTCCTCGCTCGGGAACTCGAAGCCATCGCTGACGCTTATGGCGTCGCCGTATATGCCGTAGACGCCTCCCCTCGGCTTCACAGCCATGTGAATTATCGGGCCCTCGACTTCAGCGTACTGCTCAAGCTTTGCGAAGAGCTCGAAGGTGTACTCGGCCTTGGGGAGTGCCTCGCTGAGGCGCTTCTTCATGAGCTCAAGGGTGGCCTTGTCCGGAAGTTTTCCAAATCCTCCGAGTACCGCGTTCTCCTGATGTATCGCCCTGCTTCCGAGCTCGTCCATCATCCAGCTTCCGAGGTTTTTAAGCTCCAAGGCTATGCCTATCTCCTTCTTGTACTCGTCCACCATCTTGAGCGGGCTGGAGTAGCCGAGGTAGTCCGGGAGGACGAGAAGGTAGAGGTGGAGCGCGTGGCTCTCTATCATGTCTCCGATGTAGAGAACCTCCCTGAGGGCCTGGATTTCCTCGCGCGGAGTGAAGCCTATCGCCTTCTCAGCGGCTTCCACCGCGGTGAGCTTGTGCGCCGCCGAACAGAAGGAGCATATCCTTGGATAGACCGCCAAAGCCTCGTCAAGCTTCTTGCCTATGGTTATCGCCTCGAAGAACCTCGGCCCCTCGATGATGTTGAGCTTGACTTCCTTGACGCCGTCCTCACCGACGATTATTTCAACGCCACCTTTGCCCTCTACGCGAGCTATGTGATCGACGGTGATTGGAAGATAGAGATTCTTCATTCTTTCACCTCCCGGAAGACTTTCTCGACCATCTCTTCCAGCTTCGGGTTGTGGGCATTGAATATCTTCATGCGCTCGAGGATTTCTTCCTTGGTCAGGCCCTTCTCCTTGAAAACTCTCGCCAATGAGTCGAACCAGGCAACGTCGTAGCCTATCGCTCCGCGGCAGCCAATGCACGCCATGCCGTAGGCGGGACAGCGGGCGTTACAGCCGGCCCTTGTTATCGGGCCGAGGCACGGCTCGCCTTTCTCGATGAGGATGCATGGGTTGCCGTTTAAGCGACACTCAAGGCAGACCGGGTAGTCGATGTCCTCGGGCCAGAAGCCTATTAGAAGGGTTCCGAGGGTGTATATGAAGTCGCGCTTCTCCGGGGGACAGCCGTAGATGTTGTAGTCAACCTTGATGTACTTCTCGAGGGGTTCGGCCTTCTTGGGCTTGAACTTGACCTTTCCGTCGCCATAGACGGTTTTCCACAGCTCCTCAAGGGACTTTTCAGTCCAGCTCTGCACACCGCCTTGTACCGCACAGGAACCGACGGCTACAACGATCTCTGCGTTCTCACGTATCTTCTTCACCAGCTCGACCTCTTCCTCCGTTGAAACGCTTCCCTCAATGAGGGCTATATCAACGGGTTCATCCTCAAAGCTGTCCCTTTCAAGCATGTACCAGCAAACCACCTCAACGTTCGGAAGGAGCTGGAGGAGTTCGTCCATCATTGCGAACTGGAGCTGACAGCCGTAGCATGACGTTAAGGCGTAAAACCCAATCCTCAGTTTCTTCTTCTCCATCGCAACCACCTCAGTCCAGTAGGCCGGGCGTTGATACTATGTCGAAGTACGTGAAAACGGGTCCATCCCTACAGACGTACTTCCAGCTCGTACTTGTTCCGACGTTGCAGTGGCCGCACTTGCCTATTCCGCATTTCATCTTCCTTTCGAGTGTGACGAAGATGTTCTCTGGCCTATATCCATAGTTGATGAGGTATTCAAAGACTGCCTTGTACATCCTCGGCGGGCCGCAGACCGCTATGGCCGTGTTCTTTGGATTTGTGTTTGCCTCAACTATGAAGTTCTGGGGCCTTCCGTGGAGGCCGGGCCAGTCAGGGTCTCTGGTTACGCTCTGGATTATCTTGACGTTCTCGGCCTCAGCCAAATCCTTCATCGCTTCAAGCTCCTTGTAGAAGAGGAGGTCTTTGCCGTAGCGGGCGGTGTTGATGAAGGTCATGTTTCCGTACTTCCAGCGGTTGTCCATTGCGTAGAGAAAGACGCTCCTGAGCGGTGCCGTTCCCAAACCAGCGGCGATGAGGAGTATGTCCATTCCCTCCCAGTCGTCGACCGGGAAGCCGTTTCCGTAGGGGCCGCGGACGAGTACGGTATCGCCGGGCTTGAGCTTGTGGATGACGGTGGTTACCCTCCCAGCTTTCCTGATACAGAGCTCGAAGAAGCCCCTCCTCATCGGCGAGGAACAGATGCTTATCGGCACCTCCCCAACTCCAGGGATGGTGAGCTGGACGAACTGTCCGGGCTTGAATGTCCATTTCTCAGCTATCTCTGGGTCTTCAAACCTGAACAGGAAGAGCTTCTCCCTTTCTGTCAGCTGATACACCTTGAGAACCTTGACTCTGTCGAGGGCGTAGGGGTTGTCGTGGCAGGTGCAGACGTGGGTCTCGCTCATATGTCCCCACCCCTAATGTTAGTGGCATACGCAAAACCTTTCTTTGGAATTTCCTTGCTCAGCTTCGACGGACAGGATGGGTCTTCCAATCCGGCTATAATCCTAAGGTTCTTCACAAAATCAATGCCCGCCGGACAGAAGGCAGTGCACCTCCCACAGCCGACACAGAAGTTGATTCCAAGCTTCCAGTGGAAGGACATCTTGCAGAGGTAGCGGTTTATGAAGCGGTCCTTCTTCGTCGGCCTGAAGTTGTGACCGCCCGCGACCAGTCCGTGGCTCCTGAACTTACACGAGTCCCAGCGCCTCTCCCTGTATCCCGTGTCCCCGTCGAGGTTGACGATGTCCTGAACTTCATAGCAGCGGCAGGTCGGGCACACCGTGCTGCAGTTGCCGCAGGCAAAGCACTTCTCGGCCTCCCTCTCCCAGAGCGGGTGCTCCATCTCCAGCTCGAGGAGGTAGTGGATGTTGTCCCACTCCTCATGATACTTGAAGGCCTGGGCGCGCTTCCTCTCGAACTCCCTGAAGTTGCAGATGTCCTCCTGTGTGACTTCAGTGAAGAGTTTGATGTTCTTATCAACTATCCTATGGCCTGTGGGGGTTCCTATCCTAATCAGCCAGCCGTCGGGGAGCTCGTGGAAGAACAGGTCGAAGCCATCATGCTCGAAGTCCGTCCTGAGCAGGTTGCAGAAGCAGTACTCGTCGGGCATACAGCTTATTCCGATGATTATGCCTTTTTCACGCCTGACTTTGTAGTACTTGTCGGGGTACTCATCCAAGTACACGCTGTCGAGTATCTTCAGGCCGTATATGTCACAGGCGTGGAGACCGAAGAGGACGAAGGGCTCGACTTCGGGGATTACTTCCTTATACTCTGCCTTTGAGATGCTGAACTCGAACATCTTCTCCCTTGGTGCGAAGAAGAACTTCTTCGGCGGCATTAGGGTTCTGGTATAGTTGAATTCAATCTTTCTGACATCATCGATTTCCCTGAAGTCATAGAACTTGTCAGAGATTTTCACCGGAGCATACAGTTTTCCGAAGTTCTTTAGCCTTTCTAAAAATTCGTATGTATTTTCTTTTGGAAGCTTGACGTATCTCATATTACCGCCCCCCAATGGACATAAACTTACGCGTGCTCACATTTGTCCCCTCGATCTTGGCTTGGTTAGATAGATAAAAAAGCGTTTTTAAACCCGGAAATTGTAAACCAAAGGTTAAAACTCTTTTGTTTTCATATCCCAAAAAGAATAACAAAATTGTTGTAGCGTTGAATGGAGGGCGTAAAACCGAGAATGAACCAAAATAGATTTTAATGGCCACTTAAAAGCATAACCAAAGGTTCTGTATGTTCGGTTTGAGAAATGAATTTAAGATAGGAAAATTCACCCATTACTGAAGATGAACAAAACTAGTCATATGTACTTAAATGATCCTCCGGAGGGGAACCGATGAGGCCTGTCATAACATGCCCCCACTGCAGTATGGGATGCAGGGTGGATGTAAAAAAGGCAATTTCTCGCCCCTTTAGTCTGGAATACCTTCTCCTTGAAGACATTCCTAACCCCCAGGGGAAACTCTGCGCGAGGGGAAACTTGCTCAGGGAGTTCCTTTTCTCAAAAGGGCGCTTAAAAAAACCATTAAAAGTCACTGAGAGCGGTAACTTCATTGAAATCAGCTGGCAGAGGGCGGTTGGAGAGGTCGTCTTAAGGATTTCAGAGCTTTCAAAGGATGACCCTGAGAAGGTAGGGTTCATATCAGGGGAGATGGTCTCGAACGAATCGGCGTACCTCTTCCAGAAACTCGCTCGGCTTCTCGGAACGAACAACGTTGACAGCACGGCGGCCGTATCGCACGCCGTCTCCATCAGGGCACTAAACGAGACAAACGCCTGGAAAATGTGGGCGCCTTTTTCAGCCATAGAGCAGAGCGATTTGGTTATTGTCTGGGGGTTCAACCCCGTTGGAACGGCCCCGGTTCTGCTCACATGGCTGGTGGGGGCAAAGGAAAAAGGTGCCCGGATAATCGTCGTTAATCCAAGGCTAACGTCAGTTGAAAAGCTCGTGGATTCGGTAGTTCAGCCCCTTCCCGGAACGGACGTTTTCTTAGCGCTCTCCATCCTTAACGTCGTTGTGAATATGGATCCGGATGCCAGCTCCAGACTTTCACCGGAAGCGTTGAGGCTAATTTCGCTCTATCCCCCCGAAAAGGCAGAGAAAATTACAGGGGTGTCGGCTGACACGATAATCTCCATTGCGGGGGAAACAGAGCTCAGCTCCAGCGGTGTGCTCCTGTGGGGTTCGGGGGTTACAATGACCGCCAACGGGTATCCAGCCGTTCTGGCCCTGATAACCCTTGCAACACTCACGGGACTCTCGATAATACCAATGGGAAGATACGGTAACTCCCAGGGAGTCATAGACATGGGGATAACCCCCTATCATCTTCCTGGGTATACGGATTACAAGGACGCCGAGCCGTTCCTAAAGGCCTGGCTTGTTGGATATATCAACAGGAAAGAGGGTCTGAGTCTCGTTGAGATGCTCTCCCGAGGTCTCTCGGCGTTCTATATCCTCGATACTGACATCGTGGCATTCATGCCCCACGCGGAGAGAGCCCTCAAAAGGGCGGAGTTTGTGGTGTTTCAGAGTGCTTTCCAGGGGGAAACAATGGAATTCGCCGACATAGTTTTACCGTCGGCACTCCTGCTGGAGAGTGGGGGGACGACGACAAATTCAGAGGGTAGGGTCCAGTGGTGTGAGAGGGTAAAACGTCCCCCGGGAGAGGCGAGATCGGACTTTGAAATAATAGCCCAACTCGGAAGGGGGATGAAGCTTCCGGGATTTTCGTACGCGTTTCCTGAAGAGATTTTGAGGGAGATAAGCCTTCTCGTTCCTGGTTACCCGGAGCCAAAGGACGTGAAGAATAAAACCGGTGGAGTCCTTATTCCAAGGCGTAAAATGGCCGTAAGGCCAAAAATCGAGCCTCCCTTGAACTTCGAAGGCAAATTCAGACTTTTAATAACGGATCAGTCCATGCGCTTTCTCCCGGAGGTAATTCAAAGGGAGAGTGTTGCAAAAATAAACAGAGAAGACGCCTCACTGCTTGGTCTTGAAGATGGGGGCAGGGTTACCGTCGAAACCGAGGCTGGAACGGCCACCTTCAGGGTTGATGTCTCATCTTCAATACCGCGGAATACAATCGTCGCTCCATGGTCCGATGAATTGAGAAGGATTATCCCGCTGAAGATTTCGAAATGGGGCTGCCTTGAGCTGAAGTCCCTTCCATGTGTGGTGAGAAAGCATGAGGAAGATATTCATTGACTTCCGGAAGTGCGTTGGCTGCGGCTCCTGCGTTGCAGCATGCGCGCGGGAGCACAACGGAGAGCCAAACATAACGCTCATCGAGGCATCTGAGATAATGATGATGTCCCTGAACTGCAGGCACTGTGAGAACTCCCCCTGCATGCTCGTCTGCTCCGCTAGGGCAATCTACCGGGACGAGGACGGAGCGGTGAGAGTGAGGCATCAGGACTGCGTGGGGTGCATGCTCTGCGAGATAGCCTGTCCCTTCGGAATGCCCCGCTTCGATGAGAGGAGGAAGGTCATGGTGAAGTGCGACCTCTGCGCCCACAGGAGAAAGGAGGGTAAGCTCCCGGCGTGTGTTTCAACGTGCCCCACCGGTGCCCTCGTGTTCGCAACGGAGGATGAGATAACCCGGATAAAGGTAACCCAGAGCCTCATGAGGAGAGAGGAGCTCCTGAAGAAGGTTGAGAGGATAATGGGGGGGTTTAGGTGATCGAGCTTGTCCTCATGGCGATAATCATGGTCTACGCGGCGGCTTTCTTCCTTCTCGAAAATCTCGAGAGGGCCGCACTTTCGCTGGTATGGAGCTCCCTGCTCTTACAGGCGGCTCTTTACCCCCATGTCTCGCACAATCCCTGTGCTATCCTATGGGGTGGAAACCTCGGCCTTCGAGTCGATTCCACGGCGGTACTCACGGCGCTCGTCCTGACGGCTCTCGGCGCGATTTTTCTGACCTACGCCCTAGAAAGCGGTAGGAGGGATAGTTATCTTCCTTGGGCGGCCGTTCTTTTGGGTTCAGAACTGGTTGTAGTGTACTCCCCAAGCCTGCTCCAGATGTTGATTTTCCTCGAGCTGGTGGCTCTCTCATGCTGGCGTCTCGCGGGGCCTGAAAAGAAAGCCGGAACCAAAGCCCTCGCAACGTTGAGCCTTGGAATAGCAATCGGCGTCTGTGGCGTCCTCACCAAGAACGCCCCCGGAGACACTCGCTTCCTCTGCATCGCCTTCACGTCACTCGTTATAGGGGCCCAGTTTCCGCTCTACTCATGGTTTATGGATGCCGCCGCGACGTTTCCAGCATCGGCCTTCATAGGCACGGGAACCACTGTTATGGGACCGTACCTGCTTATGAGGTCGCTTTCAGCCCTCAACCCTTCTGAGCGGGCCTTTGCGCCGGTTGCGGTTGCCGTGGCCGTGACCCTCGTGCTTACGGGATTGGCATACCTCGGACAGAGGGAGGGCAGGAAGCTCCTCATGTACGCGGTTATTGCGAACACAAGCACGGTGTACGTCGCCCTGCTCGTAATCCTGCTCGGCGGCCAAGGAAACGAAATCGCGAGGCACCTAGTTATAATCTCCACCCCCGTCGTTGGGTTGGCCTTTCTGACGACAGACGCCATAAAGAGGTGCCACGGAACCACCGACATTGACCGCGTGAGGGGCCTTCGTGAGACGCCCCCGCTCGCCTATTCATGGGCAATCTCGGTGTTCGGCCTCGCGGGGCTTCCCCCCTTCGGCAAGTCACACCTCCTCATAGAGGCCGCTTCCCTGTACTCGAACCCGCTGGGAACATTACTCGCCCTTCTCCTGCTTGCGAACTCCGTGGCCTTCCTGTATTCGGGAATCCGGAGCATCAACCTGATGGTGTTCAGCGACGGGAGGGAGGAGCCCTTGAAGAGAACGGTCGGCGTTCCTCTAGCCCTCTTGGCTACACTCTCATTCGGGCTCGCGGTTGCCCTCAACTACCTCATGGGGGTACCCTGAATGCTCTCGGCATACCTGTTCCTGCTCGCGGTTATGGTTGGACTGGTCAAAAGGAATGGGAAGGTAGTGAGTGCAATCTCTGCCATTGCGTCAGCGGCCGTTCTGCTTGAGGCCACCGGGAGCATCCCCCAGCTGTCCCTCCAAGCGGACGAGCTCTCAAGGTTCTTCCTCTTGCTCCTCGGCACGGCGGGGGTGGCTGTTTCAATCTACTCCTACTCGTACATGCGGCCCAAGCACCTCGTAACGGCCGCTTACCCCCTGTTTCTCCTCTCCATGGAGCTCATCCTCCTGAGCAGGGACTTTCTGCAGTTTATAGCGTTCTGGGAGCTGATGACGCTAACGTCCTACGTTCTAATCGTCGCTAACTACACCGAGAGCGCAACGAAGAGGGCGAGCCTGATATACCTCGTTACAATGCAGGCCCTGAACACCGCACCCCTCCTGCTAGCTCTTGGATACACGTATGCACTCTTCAACACCCTGAGTTTCGAGACCCTGAAGGGTAACATTCCACCAGCGTGGGTCCTCTGGCTGTTCCTCGTGGGCTTCATGACGAAGGCGGGCATCTTCCCGCTCCACTTCTGGCTCCCCGAAGCCCATCCAGTCGCTCCGAGCAACGTTTCGGCGTTGCTGAGCGGGGTAATGCTAAAGATGGCAGTTTACGGAATGCTAAGGGTCGCCAGTATCTTCCCGAATACTTCAACGCTCGCCACACCGATTATAATTCTCTCAATGGCAACCATAGCCATAGGAGCGTTGCTGATGCTGGTTCAGAGAGACCTGAAGCGGATGATAGCCTATTCCAGCGTTGACAACCTCGGGTACATCTTCCTCGCCTTCGGGGCGTACCTTGCCCTACACGGAACACTTAAAACCGTGGCCCTCGCGGCGTTGCTCCTACACAGCTTCAACCACATGCTCTTCAAAAACCTCCTTTTCATGGTCTCCGGCAACGTCCTGCACGCCACGGGGCGGAAGGACCTCGGATTGAGGGGACTTGGAAGAAACATGCCCTTCACCTTTGCGCTCTCGATAATCGGGATTCTCGCGGTTTCAGGAGTCCCACCGCTCAACGGCTTCGTCAGCAAGTGGCTGATATACCAGGCAACGTTCCTGTCGAGGAGTCCAGTCCTCATCGCAGGAGGTGTAATAGCACTCTTTGGAAGTGCCGTGACCCTCGCGGCGTACCTAAAGATGTACCGCATCTTCACGGGAGAGCCCGAGGGAGAGGTTCACGAGGTCGAAGCGCCAATGCTCGTCGGTGAGGGCATGTTAGCCCTTCTCTGCGTCCTCCTAGGGGTGTTCCCGTGGCTCGGAATAAAACTGACCGGAACCGATATCGGGTTCGAAATTGACATGCCCCTTCTAACGATAGTCCTCGCCCTCTTCAGTGGGATGCTGTTCATCGCGCTGCCCCCAAGGGGAAGAAGGGACGCCGTGTGGACGAACGGAGAGAGAGTTGAGGACTTTGACATACTACCGGAGCACATGTACTATCCCCTCAACCACATCTCCGAGGGCCTCTCGAAGGTGGGCTCCTCCGCGGGAAAGGTTCTCACCCGGGTCGGGGGAGCGGTGACCTCGGTGGAGGTTGACTACATAGACGAGGCGCTCTTTCTCCCGCCGGCGCGGCTGCTTCGAGGCATGATAGCCCTCTTGAGGGAATGCCCCCTCGGCGTGATGATTGTAGTGCTCCTACTGATTGCCTCGGCGCTAATCTGGGGGTGGCTTGGATGAGGGAGCTCTTCCCGCTCACGGTTTCACTGATTACGCCCCTGCTGGATGGTGTTGCGAGGAAAATCCGGGCGCGGATACAGGACAGGATAGGGCCCCCGGTGCTCCAGACTTGGTACGATTTGTTAAGCCTCCTCGAGATGGAGAGCATCCGGCCTGTGGAGTCCGCCACGTTTAGGATTGCCCCCTACCTCGCATTTGGGAGCGCCCTCACGATGCTGTTTCTCATCCCTTGGGGAGAAGAGACACCCCTTAGAACCCCGGCCAACGTCATAGCGTTCCTATACTTCTTCACCCTCTTTTCAGCCTCGGTAGTGATGGGTGGTCTAAGCGTGAGAAGCTCCTACACTGCCTCGGGTGCAAGCAGGGAGATAAGTCTCTCGATGGTCTTTAAGCCGGCCTTCGCAGTTGTGATAGCGGTGTTAGCCCTCAAGACGGGCTCCCTTGACATAGCCTCAATCGCCCGCTCCGTGGACTTCTCGCCTTCAGTCGTCGGGGCTTACATCCTGCTCATTTACCTGACCTATGTTGAAGCGGGATTCATACCCTACGACATAGCTGAGGCGGAAACCGAGATACTCGGCGGTGTGCTCTCGGAATACAGCGGAAGGGCACTGGCCGTGTTCCTGTGGGCGTTTCAGGTTAAGAGGTTCGCGATGCTCTGGTTGTTGTCAGCGATGCTCGTACTGCCGTTTGCAAGCGGAATCGGAGCACTAATCCTTCAGTCCCTGGCGGTACTCACAATATTCGTCCTGATGGTGGTCTATGAGTCCATGAACGCCCGTTACCGCGTTGATCAGGCCCTGAGAAAAGGTGCCAAAGCCCTTGCGGCTGGTTCCATTCTGTTGGTTCTTGCCTTCGCAGGGTGGTGAAGATGATAGAGGGATTCGAAAGAAAGTTTGGGGCCGTGCTCGAAAAGAAAACGCTGGGCGAGAAGAAGGTCGTTTATGCCCCCATGATCAGTCAAGAGGACTTTCCGGAGATGGTGAAGTTCCTCCTATCGATGCCCACGGTGAGACTGTTCACGATGGTTGGAACGGATGAGAGGCCTTTTGAGGACGCCTTCAGCGTGACGTACTGGTTCGCCGACTGGAAGAAGGGAGAAATCCTGGGGATAAGGCTCTACGTTCCAGAGGATAACCCAGAGTATCCGAGCGTTGCGAGCTTCCACAAGGGTGCCCTCTGGTTTGAGAGAGAAGTTAAGGACCTGCTCGGGCTCAGGGCAAAAGGACTCCCCGACCCCAGGAGGCTGGTTCTCCCCGACGACTGGCCTGAAAACGATTTTCCCCTGAGGGAGGATTTTGAATACCACAGCTCTCCGCCGGGGGAAAGGGGGCCCCAGCACCTTCCCAAGATGGAGGGAACCTCAGTCCACGCCATAGGGCCGTACCACATAGCCCTCGACGAGCCGGCGCACTTCAGGCTGTTTGTCAGGGGAGAGGAAATAGTTGGTATCGATTACCGCGGCTTCTATTCCCACAGGGGCATAGAAAAGCTCGCCCGCGGGAGGATGAACTACAACCAAGTGTGCTTCATAGCTGAAAGAGTTTGCGGCATCTGCGGCTTCTGCCACTCCACTGCCTATGCCCAGGCCCTGGAGGAGGCCGGAAAAATCGAGGTTCCCGACAGGGCGAGGTACATAAGGACGATACTCCTTGAGTTCGAGAGGCTTCACAGCCACCTCCTCTGGATTGGCGTCGCCGCCCATCTGACGGGCTTTGACACCGCGTTCATGAAGGTATGGGCGGTCAGGGAGAAGGTTATGCAACTCGCGGAGAGGCTCACCGGAAACAGAAAGACCTACGGGCTGGTCGTCGTTGGCGGGGTTAGAAGGGACCTTCTGGACTACCGCGTCTCCATGATTGAGAAGTTCATAGACGAGATGAGGGAAAAGTTCGATGAGGTGGTTAATTTTCTGCTTTCTGCCAGGAGCTTCGTTGACAGGTGCAGGGACGTTGGGGTTCTCACCAAAGAGCTGGCTAGGGAGTGGGACGCGAACGGGCCGGTGGCAAGGGCGTCGGGAATCGACTACGACGTCAGGAGGGACTTTCCGTACGCGGCTTATCCCGAGCTAAGCTTTGACGTCCCAGTTTACACCGAGGGAGATGTCCTCGCAAGGGCCATGGTCAGAATAGACGAAGTCAGGGAGAGCCTTTCGCTGATAGAGCAGGCAATTGACGCCATGCCGTCCGGACCTATAATGGCGGAGTTCGACGAGATTCCAGGTGGAGTTGAGGGCATCTCCGCGGTTGAGGCACCGAGGGGTGAGAACGTCCACTACGTGATGACGGAGGACTCGAACGTAATCTACAGGTGGCGCATAAAGGCTGCAACTTACAACAACCTCCAAGCGGCACCGGACATGCTCAGGGGGTACACGATAGCAGATGCCCCGCTCATCATTGCAAGCATAGACCCGTGCTATTCCTGTACAGAGAGGGTTCAGGTCGTGGACGTTAAGACAGGAAAGGTCAGTGTGGTAAACCTGGGGGTGGGACTTTGCCCGTAACAAAGGCCTACCCATTCGAGCCGGAGGAGGCGCCGCCCGAGTACAGGGGACTGCCGAGGATAAACCCCCTGCTCTGCATAGGATGCGGTGCCTGCGCTAACGTCTGTCCCCCAAACGCCGTGATAAGGATTGACGACTACTCGACCGGAACGAGGAAGATAGTCCTCGACGTTGGGAGATGCATAAGGTGTGCGCGGTGTGAGGAGGCCTGCCCGACCGGGGCCATAAAGCTCACGAGGGAGTTTGAAGCCGCAACCGACGATAGAAACGACCACATTGAGGTCGTTGAGATGAGACTCGCGAGGTGCAGGAACTGCGGGAACTTCACGGACTACACGGAGAGGCAGGTGCAGAAGGTGCTCTCAGTTATACCCCCTGGGATACTCGACTTCGAGAGGGTTAGGGACAAGCTGCCGCTTTGCTCGAAGTGCAAGAAGAGCTTAACCATCATAAACGCCTCCCGGGTCGGAGGGGAGTGGAGATGAAGCTACGCTCCCTCTGGGTCTTCCACCTCAACACTGGAGCTTGCAACGGCTGCGACATAGAGATACTTGACGTTCTAACGCCATACCACGACATCGAAAGGCTCGGTGTAAAACTCGTCCCAACCCCGAGGCACGCGCATGCCCTCCTCGTCACAGGACCATTAACGAGACAGGCATACTACGCAGCCAAGAAAGCTTACGACGCAATGCCTTCAAAACCGCGCATAGTTATAGCCGTCGGCACCTGCGCCTGTTCCGGTGGGATATTCTACGACAGCTACGCCATCAGGAGAGAATCAGACAGGTTGTCCCTCGAATATCCACGGAAAGGAGGGGCATCGGAGTTCCTGCCCGTGGACATCTATATCCCCGGCTGTCCCCCGAGGCCGGAGGAAATACTCTACGGCATCGCACTGCTCAAGGGACTCGTTGAGAAGAAGGTGAAGGGTGAGCACTACACCCTTAAGGAACTCGTACTTCCAAGGAGCCAGTTCAACGCCTGGATCGAGCTCCTCCTCAGGGAGAGGATAAGGAAGGAGATAGGCTACTTCGACGGCTACGCGCTGTTGGAGGAATTCATGAGACTGGTCGAAAAGTCGAACGACCCAGGGGAGTTCAAAGAACTCGTGGAGCGGATGAAAGACGAGGTGAAAGACTCCCGCCTGAGGTACGGGCTCGATATGCTGTACAAACACTACATCGAAGTGGTGAGGATGTATGAGGGCATACTTGCTGAGAAGAAGGTCGTACTTGGAGTTTCAAAATGAGGTTTCAAGGGTGCTCGACCACTTTGAGGGTAACGCCCTGGTTGAGGAAGTGATATGCGAGATAAGCCCTGAGACTGCGAGGTTGATAGAGCGGGGAACCCTCGACCTTGAGCTGTTTCCTGAAGAGGATAAGAAGCTCGTAGGCCCGCTCCTCGACGAGATAAAGAAAGGTAAAGTTACCGTGGGGTGGCTTCCAGATGAGTGAGGGTCTCCTGGAGAAGTTCAAGCGGCACTACGGGGAAAACCTCCTCGGAGTTGCCCTCCTCGAAGACACCTGGCTCGTTGTGGTTAAAGAGGGGGACAAAGTTGAGCTGTTGATTGAAGCTTCACAGCTCTGGGAGGGAATTGATGTTATAGTCTATCCCAAAAACGCCCTGATAAACTTTCACACGGAGTTTTTTGGGAAGTTTAAGGTTCTTTACGACCCCTCTAGATACCTGAGAAAGACCCTCTCGGAGATTGAGAGTATGAAAGGCCTCTATTCAACGATAAAGAACCTTGAGTTTGAGGTCGTGGAGGTGAAAAAATGAGTGGGATGAGATTTGCCTTTCTCTGCAGGGAAAAACCCGCCCCAACTGGAAAGAAGATAGCCATTGTAGGGGCAGGACCTGCAGGGTTAAGCGCTGCAGGCTACCTCGTCTGCCAGGGACACGAGGTGCACGTCTACGACAAGCTTCCCGAACCTGGTGGGCTAATGCTTTTTGGTATCCCGGAGTTCAGAATACCCGTGTACAGAGTGAGGGAAGGCTGCAATGAGCTCGAAAGTGCCTTTGAGGTGAAGTTTTTCCCAAGGACAAAAGTTACCTGTGGGACAGAAAAGAAGGAAGCCGGAGACGAGTTTGTCGAGAGAACGGTCAGCCTGAAAGAGCTCGCCGAGAACTATGATGCTGTCATCATAGCCACCGGCACCTGGGAGTCCTGGATACCAAGCATTGAAGGTGCAGACCTTGATGGCGTTTATCCCGCCCTCGAATACCTCTTCAGGATAAAGAGCGCCAAGCTCGGTCACATGGACTGGAAGGACATAATCTCTCCGGAGGGCAAAAAAGTCGTGGTAGTGGGGGCAGGGCACACCGCGGTTGATGCCGCCCTCGAGAGCCTCCTCCTCGGTGCCGAGAAGGTCTATATGAGCTACCGCAGGACGATAAAGGAGGCTCCAGCCGGAGCGTATGAGACAAACCTCCTTAAGCAGAGGGGAGTCCAGTGGCTTGAACTCACAATGCCGGTGAAAATAATCGGAAAAGGTGGAAAGGTAAGGGGGATAGAGCTTGTGAGAACAAGGCTCAGTGAACCCGACGAGAGCGGCAGAAGAAGGCCCGTGCCCATTGAGGGATCCAACTTCACACTTGATGTTGACTACGTCATCTTTGCAGTTGGACAGACGCCCACCCCCCCAGCGGGGGAAGAGCTCAACATAGCGGTTGACAAAAAAGGCAGGATTGTTGTGGATGAGAGGCACATGACGAGCGTTGAAGGGATATTTGCCGCAGGAGACGTTGTTACCGGTCCATCCAAGGTCGGTCAGGCCGTGAGGGACGGCCTCTACGCGGCAAGAAGCATGCACGTCTGGCTTATGGGGGGTGAGTGAGTATGGAGAAGAAGATACTCCACGTTGATTACAGCCTGTGCATAGGGTGTGAGACCTGCCAGAGCGTCTGCGACTTCCTCCACGACGGCAAGCCCAACATCAGGATATACTACACCGTCTCTAGCCTTCCGGTTCCGATAAACTGCCGCCACTGCGAGAGGGCCCCGTGCCTTGAGATATGTCCCGTTGGAGCGATATCCAAGGACGAGGACGGGGCGGTTATAATAGACCCGAAGAAGTGCATAGGCTGTTTGATGTGTCTCGCCGTCTGCCCCTTTGGAGCCCCCAGCTTCGATGCAAAGATAAAGGTTATGACCAAGTGCGATATGTGTGCCAACAGGAGGAAAGAAGGCATGAACCCCGCGTGCAGTGAGATGTGCCCCGCTGAAGCAATATTCTTTGGAAGGCCGGAAGAAGTTGAAGACAGGATAAGGGCAAGAACAGCTGAAAAGATAGCCAAGGAGAGAATTTCCTCTATGGGTATGGAGGGTGTTGGGAGGTTACTTTAGTTGCCTCCTGGTTGACTCTTTTTATCATCCTCTTGTGTAGTTGAACTCGACCTTCTTGACGTCGTCTATCTCCCTGAAGTCATAGAACTTCTCCGAGATTTTCACGGGGGCGTAGAGTTTGCCCCACTCCTTGAGCCTTTCAAGGAAGGCATAGGTGTTCTCCATGGGAAGTTTAACGTACCTCAACCCAACCACCTCCAGTGAACATAATTATACGCATGCTCACATTTATCCCTCAACTAAAACTTTGAAGGGGCCTAAAAAAGCGTTTTTAAACCCGAAACTTCTAAACCAAAGGTTGGGAAGGGTTCGTTAAGTCTAATGCGCAATCTTTTGGAAAATCCAGGGCAGTGACTGTTGGCACGTCCTGAACAGTCCATCACTGTATTAGGCTTCTGAACCACTAACCCTTTAAACTGAATGTTGAAATTGGCTGGGGAAAGGTATGAAGGGGACTGCGCTAGCTATCCTCCTGCTCATTTCGATACTGCCACTTGTTGGCGCCCAGGTGAACTGGAGCTGGACCTACAGTGACCAGTGTATAGTCTTTGGGATGGCCCTCAACGAGAAGGGGTACATCGGACTCGCCTTTGGTTACTACGCTGAGCTTCTTGGCCCGGATGGAAAACTGATTTTTAAGGAGCCCACGAGGGGGATAGCCTACACTGTTGGAGTAAGCGGGAACAACGACGTCGTCATAGGGACGGAGGGGGACTGGTTGCAGTACTTCGATGCTAACGGTTCCCTGGGGTGGGAGTATAAGGCGGCCGGGGCGGTAGTCTCCGTGGATATCTCCAAGGACGGGGAGACCGTGGTGGCCGGGGATAGCTCCGGATACATCTACCTCTTCAGGAACGGGAAGTTGATATGGAGAAAAAAGGTCGGTGGATACGTTTGGAGTGTTGACCTGTTTGGAGACAGGATAGCGGCTGGCGTGGATTACAGTGTTGTGGTCCTGGATCTATCCGGGGGAGTTGTCGTTTCCAGGGAGTACAGGGGCTACGTGAGGAAGGTGATCGCAAGCGACGACGGCATATACGTTTTAATCGCCGCAAAGGGCGGGAGCTGGGGAGAGGTAAGGAAGATAAGCTGGAGCGGCAAGGAGCTCTGGAGCAGGCACTTCAACAACCTGATCCGTTCTATTGATTCCGATGGAAAGAACGTGGCGGTGGGGGGGGATATAGGGTACCTCGTCCTCCTTTCGTCAAACGGGAGCACCGTCTATAAGGTTCCGTTCTTGGTGTCAACCCTTCAGGTCTCCACGGCCAGGGGCTACCTTTTGGCAGGCGGTGCGAGGGAAGCCATCTTCGTCGCGCCCAACGGGAGCGTGCTCTGGAACGAGAGGTTCAACTGGAGTGTCAGGAACGTTGCTATCTCCAGGGACGCGAGCTTTCTCGTTGTCGGCTACGGGTACCACTCCATTGAGAACTGCCAGGAGAAGATAAACGTCCTGAGGCTCAGGGGCACTGTAACCCCAACCAGAGCAGCGACGAGGCCGTCCTTCCACCTGCCGGGTCTGCCGCTCCTGGTGGTCGTAACGGCAGGTTTGGTGATCGTGGGATTCTTCTTGATGAAGGAGTTGAGAGAATGATAGAGGCTGTAGGGCTGACGAAGAGGTACGGGGACTTCACGGCTGTTGACCACATCAGTTTCAAAGTAAAGAAAGGCGAGATATTTGGGTTCTTGGGACCGAACGGTGCCGGTAAAACAACGACCGTTAGGATGCTCTCAACCCTGACGAGCATAACGGAGGGGGAAGCTTACGTTAACGGCTACGATGTCAGACGGGAGAAGGTCGGGGTAAAGAAGAGTATAGGCGTCGTCCAGGACGTGTCCAACCTCTACGATGAGCTAACCGTTGAGGAGAACCTACGGTTCCTCGCAAGGTTGTATGAAGCACCCCTCGAAAACGTCTCGAAACTTGTAAGGGATTTCAACCTGCCGGCCAAGAAAAAGTTTGGGAAGCTCAGCTCGGGGTACAAGAGGAGGGCCTCGATAGTGGCCGCATTGATCCACGACCCCCCGGTTATCTTCCTGGACGAGCCCACGATAGCCCTCGATGTGAAGTCGGCCAGAATGGTCAGGGAGATGATACGGGCCCTGAACGTGGCGGGCAGGACAATTTTTCTCACGACCCACAACATGGTGGAGGCAGAGACCCTCCCCCACAGGATAGCGATAATCAACCGGGGTAGGATAGTGGCAATGGGGGGAAGGAGTGAGATAAGAAGGTTGCTGGGCAGTGAAATACGGGTGAGACTGAAAGTTGAACCCCTGAAAACCAGCCTCATCCATGCCCTTGAGGGATACTCACCTGTGTTCGACGAGGACGCCTTGGTTCTGAAGGTTGATGACATCGATGCATTTATGGAGGAACTTGCCGGGATTAAGGGGAAGCTTGGCTTTAGAATCGTCCATCTGTCTACTGAGCTCCCCAGTATCGAGGACGTGTTCCTTGAACTCACCGAGGAGGAGGGCGAGGAGAGGGGCTGTGCCTGTGGGGGATGTCCAATATGAAGGTCTGGGCAATAATAGTAAAGGAACTTAGGGAGTACATGCTGAAGCCGGGTTCAATAAGCTGGGGGCTGGTATTCCCCCTCGTTTTCAGTCTCGCGTTCATCGCTAGGTTCGGGGACATCGACCACCTCGTACCGGGACTGCTGAGTATCTCCGCCCTCTTCGGGACGACGTCCTTCGTGGCCTCTTCGATAATCTTTGAGAGAAGGCTCAGGACCTTTGAACGACTTCTCCTTGCTCCTGTGAGCTATGGGGAGGTAATACTGGCAAAGGTACTCGTTGGGGCCATTTTTGGCCTCTTGGTCAGTTTGGTGACCCTGGTTCTGGTCTCCCACTTCATGGCTTACTCCATCTGGAGCCTTCCGCTCGTGTTGCTCTACCTTGTCCTCTCAAACCTAGCTTTCTCGGCGCTTGGGGTTTATATCTCCCTCGCCATCTCGAACCCGATAAACGTCATGACATGGCTCAACCTCATACGGCTTCCCATGATGTTCACCAGCGGTGCGATAGCCTCCCTCACGCTATTTCCGAGGTGGTTCCTCATCGTGGGCTTGATAACGCCGATGACGTACTCAGTGGATGGCCTGCGATACGGTTTGCTCTACTACTACGACGTGATCCCGCCGCTGGAATCGATGCTGGCCCTCGTCATGATGTTCCTTCTCTTCATGCTCCTGTCCATACGGGCACTCAAAAAGCTGTACTGAGCCTGCTAATTCCTTGAGTGGTACTCAATGCGGAGGATAACGAAGAGCACGAGCATGAAGAGTGTGATGTAGTAGCTTACCCTGAAGGGAATGATACCAAAAAGGCCGAGGGTGTAAAAGAACGCCAGTACTAAGACGATGCTCAGCATCAGCCTGTAAGCGTGTTTTCTTTCCATGCTCCCACCTTTGAAGGATAGAGGGAGGAGTTTTTAACGTTATTGAATTTTAGTAGACGTCATCCTCCAGTACCAAAAACGCCGAGGAGACTTTGAACGGTAACCCCCTGACCCTTCCCTCGCTCTCAGCGGCGGTTAGGCTTCTTCCAATCTCCCCAACGATCTCCACGTCACTTCTCGATCTTGACTTCCTGGATGTGCCAATGGCGACTTTGAACTCACCGCTTCCTACCGGGGAGACCCGAATCCAGTTCACTTCAACCTCATCGAACCTGGAGAGCTTTTCCAGCAGGAACGCCTCCAAGGTTCTTGCTGAAACTCCCTTTCCGCCTCCGTCTCGGAGTTTTCCAGCGAGCTCCCCGATCCCCGCCTCACGAAAGATCTTCTCCACCTCTTCCTCGACTTTTTTCCGGTTTATTGGTGCAGTACCTCTTTCTCTGAGGGGCACCTCAAGAATCCGCCCTCCCTTAACATGGGTCCACGGTGCGGGCACCTTCAGCAGGGGTTTTTCGGAGGTTCTGGCCAGGTTGAACTCGTTGATCACGATCTTGGCGTCGAAGCCAGTCTCCATTGAGATAACATCCGACAAGAATCGTGCCAGCTCGGCTTTTTTCACTTCACCGGCCGAGAACGCCTCCAGGTTTCCCCTGATGAGCAGTATGTCCCTGCCGGTTGCACCGTACCTCACGGAAGCCTTTAGTCTGGCCGTTCCAATGGCAACACCGAGGGTGGTGTAAGCCCTCGAAGCGGCCTTCAGGATTGCCTCCTCGAGGTGCAGGTAGATGTCATCCGGCGCATCGAGGGAGTATGATAATTCAACGGCCTTCGGAACATTTTGAAATTCCATCGTTCCCTGGAGGTACTCAAGGAATTCAAACTTGTCCAGTTCCACCATCTCGACGTTTCTCAGTTCCTCAGGGGGTTCGGCGTATTTCCTCACGATTCTGCCGCTCCCGTATAGGAGGATCTTCTCTTCGGAAGTTCTGACGAGGAGGAGCCTGTTTTCCATGCTTTTGAGTCTCTCGGCCAGTTCGTCGAAGGTAATGGAGTCAAAGGATTCTATTACCCGCATGGTATCACCGCGAGTGTTATATGCATCCAAGTATAAAACAGTTACCTGAAGTATATGTTATAACATTCAATGAACAAAAGAGAAAGTGGAAGGTTCAGCTCCCTGTTGAGGCCGTTGCGTTGCAGGCGAGGGGCTGTGGCTGGAACTTGAACGCCCCTGGATGTAAGAGCTCAGCTATTTCCTCAAGGCCCAGGACGATCCTCGGGCCAGGACGCACCACAAGGTTCTCGTCGCTCAGAACGTAAACATGCCCGGTTTTCACCGCCGTGGTCGTGGAGAGGGGTCCGTGACACAGGTCACTCGGTTTCAGCCCGGCGTTCGGTGAGATTATTATGACCTGCGGGTCCCTGTTGATTATCTGTTCCTCGCTTGCCACGCCCCAACCTCTGACGTCGTCGAATATGTTTTTTCCTCCGGCCAGGCTCAGCAGTTCGTTGACGAATGTGCCCTTTCCGGCCGTCCAGTAACCGTTGTAGTAGCTGAGGATGAAGAACACCCTGAGTCTGCTCGTGTTCCCGATGACTGAGATAACGTAGCTCACCTTTGCCCTCATCTCGGCGACTACGAGTTTCGCCTGCTCTTCATGGTTGGTAATACTGCCCAGCAACTCCAGGTTTCTGTATATGTCACTTAAATTATTGGCGGAAAGGATGACTACGGGGGCTATCTTCGTTAGGGAGGGGAGGATTGACTTGGAGAAGTCATCGGCAACTATAAGGTCCGGGTGGAGCGCGGCTATCTTCTCAAGGTTCGCGTACTTCCCATAGCCTCCAATGCGGCTTATGTTCTTTACCGCTGGCGGGTAGTCAGCGTAGTTTGTCACACCCACTATCTCGTCGCCGGCACCGATGTAGAACAGACTCTCGGTCAGGCTTGGGGCCAAAGAGACTATCCTTTTCGGTTCGGGGGAGAGCGTAATCTTCCGCCCCGTTGAGTCGGTTAAAGTCAGCGGGTACCTGCTCCTGAACGCCTCTGGATGCAGAATCCGGGCGAGTACCTCGAGACCCTTGAGGAGGCGTGGGCTTGGATGTATTATACCCGCCTCGTCAGAGGAGTTCAACATTATGACGTGTCCGTCCTTCGCCGCGGGGGTGTTTGCAAGGGCACCACCGTAAACGTCCTCAGGGCTCATCCCGCAGTGGGGGGTGAGTATTATGTAGTCAGGTTTTCTGGCCAGGACCTGCTCCGCGCTCACCTGGGGCCATCCGGTGGTGTCGTTGAAGATGTTTATACCCCCAGCGAGCTTTATTATATCACTGATGAACGTGTCGCCCCCGATGCTCATCAGGGGTTTGTTCCAGACGACGTAAAAAACCCTGACTTTGGTCTTATTTGTCACTAAGGAAGATATCTCTTTGATCTGACGGGTGAAGAGAGCGCTCTCGTACTCCGCGAGGGACTCCCTGTTGAAGATCCTTCCGAGTAGTTTTAGGGCCCTCGGCACGTCCCCAACCCGATGCGGGTCTATGATGACCACCGGGGCTATCTCCTCAAGTTTGCTAAGGATTTCAGTGGACATGCTGTCCGCGAGTATCAGATCCGGGTGAAGCGCGGCTATCTTCTCAAGGTTCGCGTACTTCCCGTACCCGCCGATCCGTGTCGCGTTGGCGACCTGTGGGGTGTCGTCGTAGATGGTCACTCCCACTATCACGGGACTCAGGTTCAGGTACTCCAGATCCTCGGTTATGCTGGGGGCAAGGGTCACAACCCTCCGTGGCTCCTTTTTGATCTCAACCGTGCGGTTCATGAAATCCGTGACCTCTATCGGGTAGTAGGGTCTTTCGGTGGTGGTCGTCTGCGATGGGGTCGCTGACGTCAAGCCCGGTGCCGTCGATGAGCTGGAAAACGTCGTTGAAGTCTGGGAAGGTTGAGTTTGGGTGGTTGAGGAGCCTATGCATCCGGCGGCCAAGACCGCGCCCAGTAGAAGAACCAACAACACTGCAGTTTCCGCCTTCTTCATGACGCTCACCTGGATTATTTGTCCAGTAGCTGATAAGGGGGAGGGTATATAAAATTGTTGGATAAAAGTGCCAGGAGGTATATCATCCATTCCTCCTGATGAAGAGCACTGCTAAACCCGCCAGGATAAAGATCAGTCCCGCCAGCCCCAAAAGTAGCTTCCAGCCAAAAACAGAGCCTTTTTTCGCGGGGGTTGAGGTCGTTGATGGAGTTGTGTGGTTGGGGGATGGTGCATTTCCAGTCGTGGCTGGGGTGTGAGGGAGGGATGAGCTGGGGGTGGTGAAGGTTGAAGTTGTGCTGGGGGTGGCCGTGGTCGAGGTCGGCGAGGGACTGGAGGTCGTTGTGGGTGTGAAGCTCTTCGCTTCCTGGAACGCCCAGGCTATCAGGTTTTCCACGAAGCGTTCACCGTCGAACACGTAGGGGCCGAACTGGTTAATGGACAGCGGGACGGGACTACCGTACGGACTTTCACCGCTCACGATTAACACACCGGTCCTTCCGTTGGGCAGCTTAACGAACTCCACGGCAAGGAGGGTGAACACACCCGATTCCCAGACCTTGTACGTCATGGGCTCTGGGGCGGAGTTGTCCTCTATGACACCGTCCCCACTGGTGGTCACTATCCTATAAACCCCTTTGGGGATCTCCCCCACCGTGAGGGGGTGCCACTTACCGGAATCGTCTACCCACGCGAGGACCCCTGTGGTGTAGAATAGAACCTTGCCGACTTCCGAGGTGTAACCCTTGAGCAGTGTTTCCGAATTGGGTGTGCCGAGATCTGGACGAACGTAGCCGGCCACGTAGAGGTCCTTCCCAGCGTTGCTGAAGGTGTCTGTGGCTGTTGCATAGTCCAGCCGCAGATGAGCATTGGGAATCTTATCTAGGAGGTCATCGACGTTCTTCTGTACGTACGCACCTTCCCCGATATCGGCGTCACCAGAGACCCACAGTATTCTCCCGCCTTCTGAGAACCAGCCGGTTATGGCGCTGACCTCCTCGGGGGATAGTGGCTGTTTAAGCTGCCCTATGATCAGCATGTTAACACCTTTGAGCGATTCGGGGGTTATAGTCCTGCCGAGGCATTTCATCTTTCCGTTCAGTTCCGGGGCGGGGCCTATGTACCCCCAGTTGTACCAGGACAGAACGTTCACAATACCGTGGTATACCAGTTTTCCGGTCGTTGGGTCCACCACGGGCGTTACCAGGGCCACCGTGCCCTCACTGTGAGAGACGTCGACCGCTATGGTGGCGGCGCTACTTACTCCAGCAATCATCCCGATGGTGATCAGCGGGAACAACGCAAGGATCAGCACCCTCATGCTCGTCCCCCTCCATGCCTATCTAAACATGCGTTAGCGCCGGCAGATAAAAAGAAATTTTGGTGCAGTGGAAAGCGAGATTCACCCCGATTTGGCTTCTCTTCCCACTTTAAAGAGATCTACACGGGTTATTATACCCACAGTTTTTCCCTCTTTGTCCTGAACCAACACCGCGGGATGCTCCTCAAGGAGGTATTTGACGACCTCTATATCCTCGTCCTTGTTAACTATTGGAAAAGGCTCGTCCATTAGCTCCATGACCTTGTGATCGTAGATGTTGTCGTACTCAAGGCTCTGTCGTACGAGGGTTCTCTCGGTGATGGAGCCGACGATCTTGCTGCCGGCCACCACGGGAATCTGGGAGATGTTGTGCTCGTTCATGATCTTTATCACGTTCTCTACGGTCTCGTAGGGTTTTATGGATATCACGGGTGAGGACATCACATCTCTTGCCTTCAGCTGGGCGTGTTTACATTCGAGAAGGGCCTGAAGAATTCTGTTGAAAGTGGAGAGCCTCGGGTCAACCTTTCCCGCCTCAAGCTTGGCAATGTAGGCTTGGGTCACTCCTGCCCGCCTAGCCAGTTCTTCCTGGGTTATGTCGAGCTCCTTTCGGATTCTTCGTATCTCCCTTGGGTCTATGGGGCGGGGGATTATCACCATACATAACCACCGGTTATCTCCTCGGGGGTATCGGGTTATAAGTCTTCCGTAGAGCAGGGACTAAAGGTTCAGAAGAGGGTGGAATGTGGGCCGGGTACAGAGACCCGCGTTCACCCATCGCACGGGTGGATGCTCCCGGTCCTGTGGGCCCGGCGTGAGCACTCCCCGCTCATCGTTCACGGGGGCGGATTTACCGAGCCCATGAGGAGACTGTTGTCCCCTCACTGTCGGCGGTCTGTGTTGGGAGTCGGACCTTAAAAACATAGCTCATGCAGTTGATATCAGCACAACCCCAAGCACTGCCAAGAGTAGGCCCTCCATTATCCTCCTGTTGGGTGATTCTCCCAGGAAGTTCACAGCTAGGAGGGAGGCTATGACGGGGTTTATGGAGGATACTGGGGCGGCTATCTGGGAGCCCACCGTACCCACTGAGTAGACGAAGAAGTACTGGCCGAGTAATAGGCCGCTTACAGCGGCCCCCGTGAGAACCATCGCTTCCCTACCCGTGATCCTCCTCAACTCCGAGGAGTACTTCGGAAGGAAGAGGGAAACACCCACCGCTGCGAACATCATCCTCAGGCCTGCCAGGGTGAGGACGTCCAGACTTCTGGTCAGCCAGTCCATGGTGAGGATGGCGAGACTCCAGGAGATGGGTGCAATCATGGCGAAGATGAAACCCTTTGGATTAATCCGCTCCTTCTCCTCGGCCCTGCGCACGATTATTATAGCTAAAACTACCAGAATGGCCCCAATAACTACCTGGGGACGGATTCTCCTGCCAAGAAATAGAAAGGCCCAGAGTATGGCCCATAGAGGATAAGTGGATGTTATCGGGACGGTTCTGGAGACGCCCATCATCTTGAGGGCATGGAAATAGAAGTAGTCCCCCACCACAAAGCCCAGGATCCCAGAGATAAAGGCCACACCCAGCACTCCTGGGGACAGCGAGGCGAGCTTCGGAAAGGTGCCCCTGGCAAGGAATATAACGGAGTACATCACCGAAACAACGTAGAGCCGGAATATATTGACGACTACCGCGCTTTTGTTATTCATCCCGAGTTTTATGAATATGGTCGAGGCTGCCCAGGAGAACGCGGATATCAGAGCCGCCAGGATTCCGAGGAGGAGGCCATGCATACTGAAGAACAGATAATTCAGTTTAAAAGTTTAACGTTTAGATATTTAACGAAATGTCGTGAGGGTTATAAGGACCCGTGATGTTTAAGGTGGTGATGATGACCTCGGCAGAACTGACGTCAGGATGATGACGATCTTGAGTGCTGAACTTTGGGAGAATTCAAAGGGTAGGAAAGTGAAACGAAAAGTCAGCGAAGGGAGACGTTGAGCTTCCGGAGCCGGATGCCAACACCGTACTCCTTTCCTACTTCCCGTACAATGTGCTCTATAGTGTCTTTTATGTCCTTTTTAACTCTCTCGTCTGAGACTCCTGAGAATGAGCCAAAGAGGCCTCCAACGTCCTCCTTAACGAAGCTGGTCTCTATGTCCAGGTACACCGTGGAACCGCTGACTTCATGGTTCATCTTCATCCATTTGAACGTGACCCGTGGAATAAGCTTCAGCTCGCTGTGAACCCTGGCCTTGAGCGTTTCAAGGGCGGGTTCAATCCGGCTTTTGAGCATTATCTCCTGGCTCTCCTGTTTTTTCTCCTCGGTTAGTGGGGAGAGTTCTTCGATGCCCGCCTGCTTGAGGAGGGCCTCAACTTCCTTCTCCAGGTCAGCCTTCTTTGCAAGAACTTCAGCGGCTTTTCCAGGAGTTACGGCTGGGGTGGGCGCCGTCCTTGGAGTTTTAGGGGTCCTGGGAACTTCTAACTCGATCTTATGGACCGTTATGTAGTGGTTTATACTCCTGCTGAGCTCCCTGGCGTGTCTTGAAACTACGTCTTTGACTATGCTCTCAATTTGCTCCTTAGGGATGTTGCTCTCCACGACGGCGGAGAGGTTTATCTCAAATTCTCGCCTCCCTCTTACATCGAAGAACACCTTGTTGACCCTGATGCCAGCCCCCTCGATCTCACCCACCACGGTTCTGGCATAGGCGCTGAAGTAGGGCCACACCTCTTCAAGGACTGCAAGGGTAATACGGCCGTCCTTGGTGACATTGGCCGTTTTTTTCTTGTCTTTCTCGACGATCTCCTGTGGCTTGACTTCTTCCCCGTTTATTATGATGCTCGTGTCCCGTATTATGGGTTTTATGTCCGCTTCTCTCAGGATAACCGGGGCGTACTTACTGACGGCATGAAGCATGCGCTTCTCCGCGATCTCTATGTCCCTCGCGTTTCCGGTGGAGGATCCATACACGCGAACGTTTAGGTATACGACCCCTCCCTCCACCTCGGCGTCGAATTCAATCCTGCTCACGGAGAGCCCTTTGATCCTCTTTGCCTCCTTGAGGATGTCCTCGGCGTAGATCTGGAAGGCCTTCTCCGGGAGCTCTCCTCCCCTGAAGTTCACCGTAACCTTGGGCTTTCCCTGGGCGGCCGGCTTCGGTGCCGAAGGTCTGGGTTTTTCGGCGGGTGCTTCTTCCACCGTTTTGGCCTTTTCAGCTTTTTTTACTTTTTTGGGCTGTTCCTCAGCCTTCTTTTCTTCCCTTGGGGGGGTGGGGGATTTAACCGGTGGTTTGGGCTCCTCCCTGACTTCGGCCTTGAAAATGCTGTCTATCGCGATTTTAGGGGTCTGAGCATAGATATCAACGTTATCGGCGATTGAGAGCTTGAGCTCTATCTCGTCGAGGGCGTAGACATCGACCACCATCGGTCTGCCGGCAAACGATCTGAGCACGCTGAGGGCTTCCCCACCGGTTAATGTCCTCTTTTCGTCCACCAGGAGGCATTCCACCGCGAGAAGCTTTGTCTTGTCGAACAGAATTGTCACATAATACTTCCCGCTTTTATCCTTGGCGAATATTTTGAGGAAAGTACCGCTGGCCTCGGCAAGGGCCTCACGTACGAGATCCTCCAATTCCCCCGTAGAGGTTATCAGTACGTTTTCTTTTAGGGGGCTCTTATTTGGCAGCTCCATTTCCACCACCATTAGCTATATATATCCCTAGTTATTCTAAAGAATCCAAGGAGATTTATCGTGTTAGTATATCAACGCTTGTATTTAAACATTATTGTGCACAAAGGTGAGAGTCATGAAGGTGCTGGTACTCGGAGGAGGAGTCTTGGGCCGTTCGGTTGCTGAGTCGTTGAAGGGGGAATTTGACGTAACCATCATCGAAAAGGATGAAGTGCGGGCAAAAGCTCTTGAGGAAGGCGGCTTTCGTGTTGTTCCGGGTGACTTTTCATACACGGCCACGCTCCTCAAAGCGGGGGTTGATAAGGCCGATCTCGCTATAATAACAACCCATAACTCAGATACAATCAAGAGAACAGTCTACGTTATTAAAACTAACAACAAAGAAATCCCGGTGATCACGGTTCTTCCAGATGGCATGAGCATTGATGAGCTGATAAAACAGGTAAATGATGAGTTTGAGGCAGAGGTAACCGTTGAACATGCGATCTCCCCGCTTGGAGCCCTGAAAGATGCTCTCGTTAGGATCGTGGAGATGATAGGCGAGCAGAAGAATGCGAACATACTGGTTAAGAAGCTCAAGGAGCTGAGGAATTCGGGTGATTCCCTCTTAATAGTCATGCACGACAACCCCGATCCGGACTCGATATCCAGCGCGACCGCCCTTAGCGTGATCGCCCAGACCCTTGGCCTCAAGACCCAGATCGTCTACGGCGGTGACATCACCCACCACGAGAACAGGGCCTTCGTAAACCTTCTGGGAGTCGACCTCAGAAAGCTTTCCCGGGGGAGCTACGAGCTGAAACGCTACCCGTTCATCGCGGTTGTCGACTGTCAGCCCAACGGGAACCTCACCCTTTTGGAGGGGGAGGACTACAAGAAGATAAAGATAGTCATAGACCACCACCAAGTGCTTCAGCACCTGCGGGATCTTCTTCCCAAGGACGCGTTCATAGATATAAGGCCGGAGGTAAACGCCGCCGCTTCCATACTCGCGGAGTACATCCGCACCCTGGGGATACCGGTTGATACCCGCCTCGCAACGGCCCTCTTCTACGGAATCTACGTGGACACAAAGAAGTTCTCGAAGCTCAGCCACATTGAACTAAAGGCCATAGAGTTCCTGGCAGGTAAGGTGGACTACGAGCTCTTGGATAAGATAGAACACCCCGACATCTCAACGGAAACCGCTGAGATACTCGCAAAGGCCATCATAAACCGGCGCATATACAAGAACGTGGTTGTCTCAAACGTTGGCTTCATAACCAACAGGGATGCCGTGGCGGAATCGGCCGACTTCCTGCTGCGCCTTGAGGGGATAACAACCGTGCTGGTGTTCGGTATCGTCGATGACAGGATAGAGATGTCGGCCAGGACACGCGATGTCCGCGTTAACATCGGCACGGTGATGAGGGAGGCCTTCGGTGACATTGGAACAGGGGGCGGCCACAGTCAGTCTGGCGGTGCAAGGATACCCCTGGGGATATTCAGGCTCGCCAAGGACAAAAACTCCCTCCTCAGGCTGGCAGAGGAGGCGATAACGGAGAAGTTCCTTGAGGCGTTAAAAGTTAAAGAGTAGTCCTCTACCCTTCTTTTGCTTCCACGAGGATTATGTCACCTATCGCTGTCACCCTGTTGTAGGGAACGCCGACCTTTTCACCGGGAAGTCCGAGCGCAAGAACCCTCCCTCCACCCCGGTCGATTTCGATGAGAATCTCATCGACGTAGCCGACGTAGTTCCCCTTGGTGTTGTAGATCTGCTTCCCGTAAAGCCTTGAGAGTCTCATCACCATTTTAACCACCTGAATAAGTTATCCCGGTTGTATTTAAGGTTTACTTTGTTTTCCTCTGAAAGCCCGTCCTTCTGGGTGGGGGGGAGGTCAGTTCATCGGTTCATCCTTTGGGGGAAACCAACCAAGAATCTGAACATCACCACAAAGAAGGCTAGGACGGCCCCAAAGATCCCGGAGAGGTTTATGCTCAGAAGCGCACCCGGGGTTTCCCAAAGGGATTCAACACTGCCGAGGATCATAAGCGCCGTCAGCATCCCCCCGAAGTAGGTTATCGGTGTGAGGGCAGCGTCCGTAAAGCCCAAGGGCGCCGTTAGATAGAGGGCTCCAACAGCGGCCGCGGTTATGGTCAACGTAGCCGTCAGGGTGGCGTTGCCCGTGAACCAGAGTGCCCCCAGTACAAACGCCACAAGAATGCCGAGCGGATACGCAAAGGCCGATGCGTTAGTGACGGGCTTCGATGTCCAGCCCACCAGTGCCCCAAGGGTTATCCCAGCGAGGAAGAACGGAAGACTTCCCCTTATCCCCGCGCTCGTACTCAGAAATTTCACAACAACCAGAAACGCGAGGGTCATTCCTGCACCGGCACCACTCATAACCTGCTTCAGCTTGGGGTCCATTTTATCACTCCCTAACGGTCACTTTTATCAGGTCCCCGTCTCTGATGTTCAGCTCCTCCCTCAGGTAAGCGGGCGCAACTATCTCGGCGATCTTCGGCGGGTGAATGGTTCTGGATGGGACGACGATTGCTCCCTCCAGCCCTCTGATCCTGACCGGATATGCCCTCACGTCGCCAAAGGTCCGTCCCTCCTTAGTGAATCCGGGCAGTATCACTGGCCTCACGTTGCAGAGGGCATCAAATATGGTCTTTGGGAAGATTACCCGGATGTTGAGGGTCCCAGGATACGGATCAAACCCCAGATACTCCCGTATCAGGGGAGCGTATTGCTTGACGTAGTACGCACCCTCTCCGATCCCGGATACAACTTCCCCAAGGATAACGCCGTTGTACAGGACGCTGGAGATCCTGTCACAGACGTCTTCCAGAAAACGAAGTCCCTCCGGCGTTAGCTCCATGTACGTTTTCTTACCTTCCGTTTCCCGCTTGAGGAGCCCTTCCACCTCCATAGCCTCAAGAAGTCTAAGGACCGATTGGGGGGAGGTTTTAAGGCCATCTGCGAGCTCCCTAATGGTTATCCTGACCTTCTCACCAACGGCGCCCTTCTTTACCAGGATCAACAGGAGATTGAGCTTCTTCATAGCCACCGCCTCTTCGAAAGTCTGTCCGCAAGCCTGAGCGGTTTGGGGTAGCCCCCCTCAAGCACCGCTCCCACTATATTGACCGCGGACTCCAGGTCCACCAGATGACCGACGCTTACATAAGCTTTTCCCACGCGTCTGTAAGAACCTTTGGGACTTCCTCGAAGGGGACGCTTTGCAACCCCAATGGTCGGGCTTCCAAGCAGTAGACCTATGTGGCTGGCCAGCCCGTAACCGCGTGGGTGGGCCCTTCCGTGCCCCTCCACAAGGAGGACGTCAAACTTCTCCCCTTTAAGAACCAGCAGTAGAGGTCTTGTCTCCTTGAGGAAGAAAAACGTAGACATGTACGGTACTGGGACCTCGGTTTCCACAACCTTTTCTCTTAGAGGGGCACAGTCCGGAAATGAACAGAGAACGAAAGCGGCCCTTGCCTTACCCTCACGGTACGAAACATCGACGGCCCCCACCGTTTCGGTCTCTTCGGGTCTGAGACCTCTTTCAACGATCCTCTCCGAAAGCTTTTTCTGAACCTCCGCGAGCCGGTTCAGCTTCAATTCACTAATCACATAATCACCTAATTATGTAATTGCTCAATCCTTTAAAATACCCCGTTCAATTTTCTCTTCAAGGCCCCTGTTGAGCTTGGCCCGAGTAAGGTCTTCTAGTGTTCTTTCAAGGACGTGCCTGGCCTGATCCTGCTTCTGGCGGACGTTCACTAACCCCTTGGGGTACTCCAGCGTCATCAGCTCCTCATAAACCTCCTCCATGAAGCGATAAGTTTCCTCTGCCCCTTCAAGGTTTCCTTCGAGGAGGAGCAGAAGGAAGTGTCTCCTGAGCTCACCGATGAAATCGCCGATTCCAAGGGCGTAGTCCGCGTAGGGCACCCCAAGTTCTTGGGGAGACGGGAAATCCCTGCCGGTCATATATGCGAAGAACAGGCTGGCCTCAACGAACTCCTGATGAGCACTCTGGACGTAGCCGGTGTGGTAAAGGTCTGGATGGTCATTCAGCCTCTTCCTTAACTCCTCAACCTTTTCACGGGTGAGTTTCAGCCTCCCCACCGCTTTCTCAACCTCTCCTCTGTGAAGGGCCTTTATCGTGTCCCCGCTCATCCGGACTATCTCCCTCGTCAGCCTCAGCGCCTCCTCCCTGAGCGAATCCTTCCCATCGAGAACCTCTCTAATCTCGGCTATTATTTCCTTCAGCTCCATGATCTCACCGGAAGAAGTTTGACAAAGGGGTTAAAAATGTGGGCTCGGCCCATCTCCATCCCTCATCGGTGGCCGAACGGCGTCCTCCGGTGATCCGGAGGGCGAGCCCTGTCCGCCCGGCATCGTTGCACCCGTTCATCGCTGCCCGAACGCTCCCGGGCCCGGGCCGCCGGGCGTCGTCGGATGCTTATACGAATGATTTTCAGGGGAAATTTTAAGGATTTCGGAATAAATAACTGATGGGAATATTAAACCCTTAAATTCATGCCGAAAATTATATAAAGCGATGAACAGACCCGCTCATACAGACGTTTGAGGTGACGGTCATGGCCGAGAAGGTTAGGAACATAGTGGTTGAGGAACTCATGAGAACCCCAGTTGAAATGCAGCAGGTTGAGCTCGTTGAGAGGAAGGGTATAGGGCACCCGGACAGCATAGCGGATGGCCTCGCCGAGGCCGTCAGCAGAGCCCTCAGCAGAGAGTACGTTAAGAGGTACGGAATCATCCTCCACCACAATACCGATCAGGTTGAGGTCGTCGGCGGAAGGGCCTACCCCCAGTTCGGTGGCGGTGAGGTTATCAAGCCGATATACATCCTCCTCTCAGGAAGGGCCGTTGAGATGATCGACCGCGAGTTCTTCCCGGTTCATGAGGTCGCCATAAAGGCGGCGAGGGACTACCTCAGGAAGGCCGTCAGGCACCTAAACCTCGAGAACCACGTCGTTATCGATTCCCGTATCGGGCAGGGGAGCGTTGACCTCGTTGGAGTCTTCAACAAGGCCAAGGAGAACCCGATCCCCCTCGCAAACGATACCAGTTTCGGAGTCGGCTACGCCCCACTTAGTGAGACCGAGAGGATAGTTTATGAGACAGAGAAGCTCCTCAACAGCGACGAATTCAAGAAGAAGTGGCCTGCAGTCGGTGAGGACATCAAGGTCATGGGCCTCAGGAAAGGTGACGAGATTGACCTCACAATAGCAGCCGCCATAGTGGACAGCGAGGTTCAGACTCCGGACGACTACATGGCCGTCAAGGAAGCCATTCACAACGCGGCGTGGGAGATAGTCGAGGCCCACACCGAGAGACCCACGAAGGTCTACGTTAACACAGCAGACGATCCGAAAAAGGACATATATTACATCACCGTCACGGGAACAAGCGCTGAGGCAGGGGATGATGGTAGCGTCGGAAGAGGCAACCGCGTCAACGGACTCATCGCTCCCAACAGGCACATGAGCATGGAGGCGGCCGCCGGAAAGAACCCGGTCAGCCACGTTGGTAAGATATATAACCTCCTCTCTATGCTCATAGCCAACGACATAGCCGAGCAGGTCGAAGGAGTGGAAGAGGTCTACGTCAGAATCCTAAGCCAGATAGGCAAGCCCATTGACGAGCCGCTCGTCGCGAGCGTCCAGGTCATCCCTAAGAAGGGCCACAACCTTGAGACCATCCAGAAGCCGGCCTATGAGATAGCGGATGCATGGCTCGCTGACATAACCAAGATACAGAAGATGATACTGGAAGACAAACTTAGCGTCTTCTGATTCTTTTCTTCACATGTTTTTAACGTTCGGAGGTTCACGAAAACTGAAGAAAAGGAAACCACCCTCAAATCGACGGGTAGCCGTTCTGCTTGAGAACCCTTACGAGTTTCGCTTCCTCAAACATTAAACGTGCCTTCTCTTCCTTGACTTTTGTGAGCTGTTTAACGGTGGCGCCCTTCTGGCGGGCCAGCCTTACAAGCCTCGCCTCCTCAAGCATTAGGAGTTTCTTCTGCTCCTTTACAACGTGGAGCTTCTTCCTGAGAAGC